>NZ_JBEZYD010000037.1:0-138360 GCF_040638335.1 Nonomuraea sp. NPDC026600 | reverse complement strand
ATCTCACCATGCCCGGCCGAGATGATCAAAATCACACCATGTGACGAGACCAGAACGCCCGTCACTTATCGCGCACAGGCTGAATGTCTACGATCATCGGCGATCTCAAGCAGGAGACGACGTAACCGCAATCCGCCAACCACCCTGGCCAGTACGGCATATCCCTCATCTTCGCAACGGTGCTCACGCCGTACGGCAAGGCAAATCAAGTCAACCAGCTGATCGATCAGCTCAGTCGCCAGATATGGCACGGCCCTGGCCAGATCATGCAATTGACCGTGCTTTGTCCCCCAGCTCTTGGCAGAGGCTATCCACTCGTCCGGGTATCGGGCCTCCCACTCCAGATAGAGCAGGACATATTTCAGTCCGCCCCAATCGGCGTAGGACTCAGCGGGAATGAACTCCCACAAAGCATCTGGCAGCGTTCTTCCTCGCTCTGCGATGTATCGGCCTCCTGCCTGATCAGCGGCCGACAACTCCTCATCTCGCCAGACCTCATTGAAGGCATACAACGCCTTACTACGGCGATCTTGAGTAACCCTCAGTCGGCCGCGCGCCCGCTCACGCCGAACAGGATCCTCCGAGATCAACTCGAACGTCCACCCCAAGCACCGATCCCACTCCTCAGCGGATTCCATGATCCCATTATCTGAGCCGCAGGCGGTTCGGACTACCTTCGCCGGAAGCTCCTGCTTCTCGATGTAACGGCGCCCAACCTCGTTCCTCGGTGAGCCAGGGTGAGGAACGAACCCTGGATCTTCGATCGCCCCCGACCACGGCAGACCTCAGCCACGATGAGGCGATCGTCGGGCTGCATCTGGGCGGCGGTGCGACCAAAGGCCGGCGGGGACGTAGGTACGGCGCGGCGCACGTGCGGCGACGGCCCGGAGCCCTGCCGCACGTCGGGACCGGCCCCCAGGCCGCATGCCCGGCGTGCGCCGCAGGCGCAGGGCCGGGCGACGGCGCGCAGCGCCGCCGCCCCTTGATCCCTATGAGAACAATTCGGCAGTGATCGGTGTGTGGCCGGTGGTAGAACGGCGTGTGTGGAGGATCGGCGGGATCGGCTGAGGGCGCTGGGTGAGCTGCTGCGACGACTGCGCAGGGATGCCGGGCTGACCGGCAAGGAACTCGCCGTGCGTGCTCAGGTCGCCCAACCAACGATCTCGCGGATAGAGACAGGTCAGCTCCTTCCAACACCTGACACAGTGGAGCGCCTCTCTGCTGCGCTGGAGCTCGACGAGTCCGGGCGTGCGGGGCTGGATGCCCTTCTGGTGCGGCTGCGCAATGAGGTTTCCCGGCTCAAGGGTGGTCTTGCGGGGCGTGAGGCGGCGAACGCGGCTCGTTTCCGTTCGGCTCGTCGGGTGGTCGCGTTTCAGCCGGCGATGATCCCCGCGCTGTTGCAGACGGCGGAGTATGCCCGGCTGGCTCTGGCCATCGGCCGTGATGTCGATGAGGCGGATGCGGCCAAGGCTGCGGCGGTCCGGCTGGAAGCACAAGCCGTGCTGTTCGATTCCGAGCGGGAGTTTTCCTTCCTCCTCACCGAGGGAGCGGTGCGTACCTGGCCCGGCTCCCCCGCGTTGATGATGGCGCAACTCGACCGGCTCGCCCAGGTGTCCACCCTGTCTCATGTTGGGCTCGGTGTGGTGCCGTGGACGGTGGAGGCACCTTGCTTCCCCCTACATGGCTTCACGATCTTCGACGGCTCCACGAGCATCGTGGACAGTCTCACGGGTGATCTCACGCTGACCGATCCGGAGGGGGTTGGCGCGCATGTCGAGACCTTCGAGGCGTTTGGGTCGGTAGCGGTGTATGGCGGGGCGTTGCGGGCCCTGCTCGCCGAGATCGCCAGCGACTTCCAGCAGCTGGAGTCCCGTTCCAGACTCTGACGCATTTTATGCATGCAATAACTTGAGCGTGCCTTAGCATCACTCATACGCTGTTGACATGGACGTATAGCCCCCTAGACATCGGAGCTGGCCATGCCATGGCGTATGTCTCGTCACTTCCTCGGCTCACGAGCCTCCATCACCGAGGCCCGCCGATTCGTCTCCTACCTTCTGAAGGATTGGCCGGTGGTCGAGGACGCGGAGCTCATCGTGAGCGAGCTGGCCACCAACGCCATACGTCACACGGCAAGCGGGAGGTTCGGGGGCCGCTTCGTCGTCAGCGTGCACGCACAGCCGGGCCAACTCTGGCTGGGCGTCATGGACGAGGGCGGGAACGGCACTCCCGAGCTTCTCATGTCGCGCTTGGACGAGCCGGGAGGGCGCGGCCTGCTCATCGTGTCCCGCATGTCCGTCGCGTGGGGCGTCGCCGGAGACGACAACGGTCGCACCGTGTGGGCCATCCTTCCCACCCCGGTAAGCGGCATCCGGTGAACGACGACTGCCTGTCCCCGCATGTCCCCCGCCAAAGGACGGCCAGTGTGGACGTGGACTGGCAGCAACCGGGGCGCTCCCCCGACGACCGTTGCCGGGTGATCGCGTGGACCTGCGCCTGCCACGAGAGCGAGACCGTCTACGAACTGTGCGAGTCGGGCGGCCTTGCCTTCCTTCGTCGCATCATCAGGGGGACATCCATCATCGTCGAGGAGTCGCATCGGACACCGCGTGCCGAAGCTCTCCAGATGTGGGCATTGCTGTTGAATGGATGCCTGCAGTGAGTCCGCGTGGGGTTCCCAATCGGCGCTCGTCGATCCGCGCAACGCATCCCGTAACGGGCGAACCCCTGAAAACCGTACTGTCAAGGGGGATAGACGACAAACTGTCTAGAGCCCTAGACTTTGTGGTGGATCACAGAGGGGAAACCATGCCACCGAACGACGTGGAGCGCATCACCGCGATCGACGACCCGTACCAACTGCTCAGAGTCGCAACAGAACGCCTCAACGCGGCTCAGCAAGAGGTCACCGAGTTGTCCCGGCTGCGACGCAGAGTCATCCAAGACCTCCACGCCCAGGGCATGTCCTACGCCCAGATCGCCAAGGAGGCGGGACTGACACGCGGACGCATCCATCAGATCCGCCACACCGGGCCTGCCCCCGAAGGGACGTTCCTCGGCACGGGGACGATCACCCTGGCCACCCCTCTCAAGCAGGAGGCGACCAACGCCCGGCCTGTGGTCGCCATGGAGGATGTCACGGCCGCCAAGCGGCTGGAAGACCTCGCCCGCGGCTTCGACCTGGCGATGGAACTGGAACACGTCGCCATCGGTGGCGAGATCAACCTCAACCGCCCGAACCTGATCGTCATCTGCGGCCCTCGGCTCTCGCCCGCGATGGGCGCCCTGTATGAGTCTGATCCGGTACTGGAGTGGGTCAAGGACGGCGCTTGGACGCTGCGCGACCGACGTACCGGCGACATCTACCGCTCCGGCTCCGACAGTGAACCGTCAAGCAACGTGGACTACGCCTACCTCGGGCGCCTGGCCCGTCCCGACGGCAAGGGCAACCTTCTCGTCTTCACGGGCATCCACCCACAAGGCAGCCTCGGCGTGGTCCAACTTCTGCAAACCGAGATCGCGACCCTGTGGGGGCAGGCCGGCGACAGGCGCTTCTCCACTGTGGTGCGGGTCGAATACGAACTCGCGACCGGGGAACCTGTCAGGTCCGAACTGGCCAGCCCGCTGTATCGCCACGAAGAGGAGTAGCCGTGCGCGTCGCCTTCGCCACCGAAGCGGCCCCGGGCCGCGACAACGAAGACTATGCCGCCGCCACCCCCGATATCGCCGTCCTCCTGGACGGAGCGGGAACCCCACCCGGTTCCGAGTCTGGCTGTGCGCACGGCGTGGCCTGGTACTCACGGACGCTGGGCTCCACCTTGGTCGCATCGATGACCCAGAGCGCCGAATCCTTGACCGACACGCTCGCCAGCGGCATCAAAACCGTCGCCTCCCTGCATGACAGCACGTGCGACCTGGCCCATCCCGGCACCCCGTCCGCCACCGTGATCATGCTCCGGTGTACCGGTGACGCCCTTGACTGGCTCGTCTTGGCCGACTCCACCCTTGTGCTCGACGTCGGCGAGGCGGAGCCCATGGTGATCACCGATGACCGCGAAGCCCACGTAGGCGCTCGCTACCGGGCAACCATGGATGCCCTCGACTCCGGCAGCCCCGAACACATCGCGGCACACCGCGACTACGTCGAGGGGATGCGCCACCACCGCAACCGCGACGGCGGCTTCTGGGTCGCAGCGACCGATCCCCTCGCCGCCGAACAAGCCCTGGTCGGCACCATCCCCACAAGTCACGTCCGAGCGGCAGCGCTCCTCAGCGACGGAGCAACCCGCCTCGTCGACCGTTTCGGGCTAGCCACCTGGCGGCAAGCCATAGACCTCCTCGACCACCGGAGACCGTCCGGCCTCATCCATGAGGTTCGCATGGCCGAGCAGTCCGACCCGAACGGTTCCCGCTGGCCACGCGGCAAGACCTTCGACGACGCTACGGCGCTCTACTGCCGGTTCGGAAGATGAGAGGTGGCCAGCGGCTGGGTCAGCGGAGCTCGACCTCGATACCGTGCTCGGAGAAGATCTCCAAGAGGTCGCCCGGTTCGACGTTCGGACTCCAATACCGCAGGTCATAGCTGGACCGGTCATAGCCAGGGACGAGATGCCGGCGAGCCACGTCGGAGTGGTGCCAGACCAGCCGGAACGGGCTGACGGCACCCCCTCCGCCGCCAAGGCAGTCGTGCAGGGCGCCGAGGCTCGAGCCGAAGTAGCCGCCGGGACCGTTGATCGCCTCGCCGATGGCGCAGTAGAAGGCATCGATGTCGGTGACGAAACGGCCGTCGAGGTGATACGTCGTTCCAGCCGGTTTGTCAGGCAGGCCATGAGGACGGTGACTGGCCGCCACGCCGGACCATTCGTGCCGCAGCAGCCGGTCGTAGCGTGCCCACAGGTTGGGCTCGGCCGGGCCGCCGTCGTACCACATCTGGAAGATCTCACGAGCGCCACTCGACAGCGGCTCCTCCACCCCGTCGTCCAGGGCGATGTCCAGCAGGCCGTCGCCCAACCTCGACGGTCGGGCGGAGACGACGGCGGCCGACAGCACCCCGGCCCATCCAGCGATGCGTCCATCGCGTTGGACGGCCAGGAGGGACGCCGTGATCCTGTGTCCCTCGACGGTCCCGGGCAGCGGCGCTTCGGGACGGAAGCCGATCAGCGTCACCGGCCGGACGGGGGCGGCGGGGCGCACGCGGAAGACTCCGGCGACGTCGAGGCACTCGCCAAGCTTCTCGTTATCGAGCGTGGACAGCCGGAACCCCGTCCCGTCGGGCTTCTCCTCTGGCATCTCGCACTCCGGAAGCAGCCGGACATATCCGCGTAAGTCGAGGTCCACCAGACCGTCCCCTGCCGCCGACGGGCGTCGGCTGATCACGGTGACATCGATGAGCTCCTCCTCGCACGTGCACCCGTACTCGTATGTCCAGCACCCGGCGGGTCGCTGCTCCGGTCGGTGGACGGGCGTCAGGGCGATGCTGGGCAGCCACGCCCGCTCGGTCCCCAAATGCCGCAGCGCCTCCAGCAGCGGACCTGCCGGATCGCAGCCGAGCAGGGTGAAGGTCTCGGGCGGAGGCAAGGGCTCGGGGTCCACGAAGAGCTCGTCGATGTCGTAGCACACGCCCAGCGTGACGTCTGGCCCACCCACCTCAGCGGTGTACTCGTCCAGCAGCAACCACCGCGCGCCCGATAAGGCAGAAGTCGTCATCACGACAGACCCTAACGGTTGGAGGACCGATGGGCACGGCTGAGCGGTACCGGCACTTCGCGGCCATGTAAGCCCGCGGGCATTCTCCGCGGTACGGCCTGCTGGCGAGCAGCCACTGCTAGAGCTTGCGCGACAGCGTTCCATCAAATGGCGCTGCTTGTTGATCTCCGGGTCGAAGGTGAAAGCCTCGCGAGGCCGGCGAAATGAGGCCGTCGCGCTCAATCCAATACCTAAATGTTTACCCCCCTAGACAGTGTGGGCACACCGTGGTTATCGTGCTTTGCATAGCCCCCTAGACAGTCCACATCGCGGCAGCTCCGCAGCTGTATAGGGGGATCGACAGAAGGGTGATGGACGATGGCACTCCAGGGACCGATCCCGGTCACGTTCGCCATGGTGTTCCCCCACGGCTGCTACATCGTGGGCGACGTCGAGGCGGTCAAGGACTTCGACGCCTCAACCGAGAAGCGGCCGGTCCAGGCCCGCGACAAGCAGTCGGGTGAGCTCGTCTGGCAGGTCCCCGTGATGGACGGCGACCCGTCGCTCAAGGCCGCTCAGAAGACCGTGGCCGTGAAGATCCTCAGCCCGATCCAGCCGACTCCCCCGGCTCCGCTACCCGGCTCGCCGTTCACGCCGGTCGAGTTCGACCACATGACGGTCACGCCGTACGTCAACCAGTCCGGGCGGCTGGCGTACTCGATCAAGGCACGCGAAATGGTCGCGCCGCGCCTGGCCGCCAAGCACACCGCGACCTCGAAGGATGCGGCGTGATGAGGCGGCAGGCTCGCGCTACCAGCGTGATCACCATCAACACCGCTTCCGGCGCGACGGCGAAGACCCATGCCTTCCCGCTGCGGACGCCGGTCCTGGCGCTCAGGTTCGGCACCGCTCAGATCCAGCTCGTCCTGTCCGCGTCGGATCGGGTGACGGCCGCCGAAGTGGAGTTCGCCCGCCAGCTCGCCAAGGAGGCGCACGACTTCGCCCGATCCGTGGAGCTCATGTACCGGGGCCGCCCGAACGGCAAGGGGGTGGCGGCATGAGCGCCAAGCCATACACCTACGTGACGCTCTCCATCGACGACGACCGCGACCCGCGCATCGGCGTCTCCTTCCACACTTCAGCGCTCCAGGCGAGCACGCTCATCGTCGGCAACGAGCGTCCCTGCCTGTTCCTCGACACTCACGAGGCTCAGGTGTCGGTGTCCCCCTCAGGAGAGGGCTCGATCACCGAGAAGGACATCGCCACCGCTCGCGCGATCTTCAACGCCGCCGCTCAATACCTGGCCGACTGCGAGCGCCTGCACATCCCCCAGCCAGCCAACGAAGCTGCGGCCTGACCCATGGGCGGGGCCGCCAGAAGCGCCAACTTCCGGCGGCCCCTTGGTTCTCCCTGATCTCACTCACGAGAGGTTCCAAGCATATGTTCCGCAAGCTCCCCGGCGATGAGGCTCGCAGCCTCGTCTCCACCACCCCTGACACGGCCATCGTCTTCCGTCCGGCCGTCGTCACCACCCCCGCCATCATCACCATCGTCATCTTCGCCTGGCGGCTCCTCGTCGGGCTCGTCCGGCTGTCCTGGCGACACCCCGTCGCGGTGCTGGCCGTGCTCACTCCCGCCGCACTGGCATGGCTGTACGGCTGGCGCGTCGCGCTGCTGCTGCTCACCCCCTTCCCGGTCGGGCTGATCGCCTGGCTCCTCACGGATCGCACGTCGTTCGTCCACCTGATCGGCCGGCGACTGCTGGCCTGGTGGCGGCTCATCTGGATCTACCGGCGCCACTGGCAACCCGTCATGATCGTGTCCGGGCTCGGCAAACACGCCATGGGACGCGACTACCTCCCCCGGCTCGGCAAGGTCACCTGCACCTCCTGGGCCGACCACGTCACCGTGCGCATGCTCGACGGGCAAGCCGTCAAGGACTGGTCCGACCGCATCGACCACCTCGCCCACGGTTTCGGCGCGCCTTCCTGCCGCGTCGCCATCCTCAAGGCCGGACGCCTCGTGCTGACCTTCCCCCGCCGTGATCCACTGGCGGTTCCGATCCCGGCGCTGCCCATCCCGGCCGTGCCGACCGTGGGACCGGTCGAGATCGGCAAGCGCGAAGACGGCACACCGTGGCTGTTGAAGATCCTCGGCACGCACATCTTGGTGGCCGGTGCTACCGGGGCGGGCAAGGGCTCGATCATCTGGTCCACCATCCGCGCCCTGCTCCCGGCCCTGCGGGCGGGCCTGGTCCAGGTGTGGGCGCTGGATCCCAAGCTGATGGAACTGTCCTTCGGCCGTGCCCTGTTCGGTGACCGGTACGCAGCCACCCCGGAGCAGTGCGCCGACTTGCTGGAGGCGGCCGTCAAGGTCATGCAGGAACGGGCCGCCCGCTTCGGCGGCGTCCAGCGCAACCACACCCCAACCGTGGATGACCCGTTCGTCCTGGTCGTCGTCGACGAGGTGGCGTTCCTGACCGCCTACCAGGCCGACAAGGACCTGAAACGGCGCATCTCCGCAGCACTGGCCACGCTCACCACACAAGGCCGCGCGGTCGGCGTCGGCGTCCTGGCAGCGCTCCAGGACCCGCGCAAGGAGGTCATGAACATCCGCAACCTGTTCCCCGACAAGATCGCCCTACGCCTCGACGAGTCCGAACAGGTCGACATGGTCCTTGGCGACGGGGCACGCGACCGGGGTGCCCTGGCCGACCACATCTCCCCGATCCCGGAGCTGGGCGCGGGCATCGGCTACGTCCGGCTGGAAACCTCACCCGACCCGATCCGCGTCCGGGCCGCCTACGTCGCCGACACCGACATCCGCGCCATGGTGGCTGCCTACGCGGGCGGTGAGGGGCGATGACGCGCGAAGCGGTTGGGACGGTGGCTGGAGCGACTGATCGAGCCACACCCCGCGCCTTGCGTATGGCGATGCCCCTGGCCCGTGAGGTGGCCGTGGAGGTCGCCAAGCAGCACGGCGTCTGTATCCGGCCGGTGCCCCTCAAACGGCTCGACATGCACACGGGCAAGTGGGAGATCGTCGATGTGCCGTGCGGGGCCACGCTGGAGGCCACATGCCCACCCTGCGCCAAGCGCAACCGGCAGCTACGCATGGCTCAATGCCGGGAAGGCTGGCACCTGGAGGCCGAACCGATCATCACACCGGACGAGCCGAACGAGGCCCAGCGCTGGTTGATCGAGTTCCGTGCCGACATCCAAGCCCAGCGTGATCAGGCCGACCAAGCGGGCGCGGACACCACCGACCTGGACGCGGTCATCACAGGCCTTGATGAGGAGATCAACGACACGGGTATGCGCGGCAACGTGCTCGGTCGGGCCGTCCCTAAGCGCAACCGCTCGACCAGACGGCGGCAGGACGCTCCGGACCTACCCAAGCGCAGGATGACCGGCACTACGCTCGGGCGGACCTTCGCCAGTTCGGACGGTAAGACCTACCGGCCGTCGCTGTTCGCCACACTCACCCTGCCGTCCTACGGCAAGATCCGAAACGGCGTCCCGGTCGACCCGGACACCTACGACTACGCGCGGGCTGCCCGTGACGCGCTGCACTTCTCCAAGCTGGTGGACCGGTTCGTGCAGAACCTTCGCCGCGTCGCTGGCTATGACGTGCAGTACTTCGCCGCCGTCGAACCCCAGAAACGGCTCGCGCCGCACCTGCACATGGCCATCCGGGGCACCCTGCCCAGAGCAGAGATCAAGCAGATCGCCGCCGCGACCTACCACCAAGTTTGGTGGCCTCCGGCTGATGACGTGGTGTTCGACGGTGAGCACCTGCCCGTATGGGAAGACGGCATCGGCTACCTCGACCCGACAACCGGCGAGGTACTGCCCACCTGGGACCAGGCCCTCGACCAGCTCGACACCGACCAAGCGGCCGAACCCCTGCACGTCTCCCGGTTCGGCGTCCAAGTCGACGTTCAGGGCGTACTGGCAGGCACTCCTGACGCCGACCAGTGCATCCGCTACCTGTCCAAGTACCTGACCAAATCGATCAGTGACAGCCTCGACCCAGACGACCAGGCCCAGAAAGATCACGCGGCACGCATGACTGAGGCGCTGCGCTTCGAACCCTGCGCACCCACCTGCCCCAACTGGCTGCGCTACGGGGTCCAACCCAAGAACGCCAAACCGGGCATGACTCCCGGCCGGTGCCGGAGCAAGGCTCACAAGCCCGATCACCTCGGCTACGCCGGACGGCGCGTCCTGGTCTCGCGCAAGTGGTCGAACAAGACCCTGGCCGAACACAAGCAAGACCGCCGTACCTGGGTCCTGCAAGCCCTCGGCCAGAGCGACCAACCACCAGACCCACACCGCTACGTCTGGAAGCCCGTCCCAGCCGGTGATGCCAACGTCGCACCTCTGGCCGTGCGCCTCCTTCGGTCGGTCGCTGAGCGGCAACGCTGGCGCGCCCACATGGCCCTACTCCAGGCCCAAGCAGACGGCCAAGATCTTTCGGCAATTCCAGATGCGGCCTAGGGGAGACGTGGTGGACGGACCTGTCCTCTCCGTCGAAGAGGCCGCAGCACAGCTCCGCATCAGCCGTTGGTCCCTCTACAAGTTCATCCGTTCGGGCCAACTCAAGTCCATCAAGGCCGGTCGACGTCGCCTCGTGCCGGTCTGCGCGATCAACGCACTCGTCGATCAACTCATGGAAGAGGCCGCGTGATGACCAAGACCCTGATCGGGACTCCCGACGAACAACCGCGCAAGAAGGCCCGTCGCAAGCGCGCCAACAACGAGGGGACGGTGTACCAGCGCGCGGACGGCACCTGGTGTGGGCAGGTCTACGTCCTCACCACCGATGGCACGGAGAAGCGCAAGACGGTCTACGGCAAGACCGCCGACGAGGCGCGAGGCAAGATCGATGAGCTGAAGTCCAAGTCGCGACAGGGCGTCCCGGTCGCCAACCGCGCATGGAAGGTGGGGGAGTACCTCGACTATTGGCTGAACGAGGTTGCCCGTCACTCCATCCGCAAGACCACCTACGCCAAGTACGAAACGATCGTCCGTCTCTACCTCAAGCCGCGCCTCGGCCGTAAGAAGCTCGACAGACTCACGGTCGCCGACGTGCAGACCTTCCTGAACGGCACGCTCAACGGAGATCACGCCATCGGGACCGTCCACGTCATGCGGAACGTCCTCAGCGCGGCTCTCACGCGAGCGATGCGCGAAGAGATCCTTACCCGCAACGTCGCAAGGCTGGCGTCGCTGCCTCCGCTCGACTCCCAGCGCAACCAGCCTTGGACAGCCGATGAGGCAAGAGCGTTCCTCCAGGCTGCGCGTGCCGATCAGCTCTACCCGGCCTTCGTCCTACTCCTGGTCTATGGCCTGCGGCGAGGTGAGGCCCTCGGACTCCGCTGGATTGACGTGGACTTCGACGAGGGTCACGTGAACATCCGGCGCCAGCTCGTGAGAGTCGGTAAGGAGCTGTACCACGGTCCCGTGAAGACGAACGCCGGCAAGCGGTCGCTGCCTCTACTCGGCATCGTCCGGGATGCCCTAGAGATCCAGCGCAGGGGACAAGAGATCATGCGCGAGCGGGCGGGGGACACCTGGACGGATACCGGGCTGGTCTTCACCACCAAATCCGGGCTACCGATCGAACCGAGCAACCTCGCGCGCTCCTTCGCCAGGATCCTCAAGGCGGCCAAGCTGCGCGTGATCCGCGTTCACGACCTAAGACACACCGCCGCATCGCTGCTCAAGAAGCTCGGAGTCGCGCCACGCGATGCAATGGAGATCCTCGGCCATAGCCGCATCTCGGTCACGATGGAGATCTACACGCACGGCGACGGTGAAAGCCGTGAGAACGCGATCCAAAAGGTCAACGACCTGTTCGAGTAGGGCCGTTGCAGCACCAGTTGCAGTAAAGAAGCCCCGGAGCATGATCGCTTCGGGGCTTTTCGCTGGTGGGGCTACCAGGACTTGAACCTGGGACCTCTTCCTTATCAGGGAAGCGCTCTAACCGTCTGAGCTATAGCCCCGCGCACACCGAACGGTATCGCATCCCCGCAAGGGAAGGCGAACCGGTTGTTCGGACGAGGAAAAGCTTACCGCCTCTCCCGCGTTGCTCGCGCCGCCCCCGAAAGATCGGCGGCGACGCGAGCTCAAAAGCCTTAACCCGAAAAGCTACTCGGCCTCGCTGAAGGTCACCTCGACGCCACCCACCAGGTCGGAGGCGACGTTGTAGATGACCGCCCCCAGCGTGGACAGTGCAGTGATGAGCACCACGTTCACCGCGCCGATGAGGGCGGTGTAGCCGAGGATGCGGACCGGCTCGAACCAGGAGGCGATGTCGATCGGAATCGAGTTCTGCCCCTGCTCCCCCTTGCCGAGCTGGTTGACCAGGTCCACAAGGGAGTCAAAAACGCCCAAGCCGGACAGAACGCCGTACAGCACGGCTACTGCCACGAAAAGCACCACGAAACAGACGAGAGAGACCACGAAGCTGAACTTCATGGCCGACCACGGCTCGACGCGACGCAGGACCAAATGGGCCTTACGGGGGAGACGGGCTCCCGCGGAGTTGGAGGACTTCTTCTTAGGCATCTCGACAAGCGGAGGGGCCTCGGAGGTGAGCGAAGGACGGAGTCGGACCGTCTCGTTGCCCTCCGGCTGCTGCTCCCCCCCTGGCTGACCCATGACCGGCGCCACGCCTTGCGAAGGCGCCGCACCTTGCGAAGGCGCCGGCCCCTGTGAAGGCGCGGGTCCCTGCGGAGGCGTGACTCCTTGCGGAGGCGTGGCCTTCTCTTCGTCGACCCCGTCGAAGATCTCAGTTTCGTTGGGCTTCTTCGGCTGCTGGCCGTTGTCCCGGGCCGCCTTGGTCCTGGCGGAGCCACCCTGGGCGCTCATGACCTACTCTCCTCCCCCGTCTTCCTCACTCTCCGCCGAAGTCTCCATCGACTCGGCGTTCCGGGCGAGGGCCACCACGCTGTCGCCTTCAGCGAGATTCATCAAACGCACTCCCATGGTCTGGCGGCCGGACTGCTTGATCTCGCCGGCACTCGTCCGGATCACCCCGCCGGCGGACGTGATCGCGAAGACCTCATCCTCTGGGTTGACCATGACTGCTCCGACCAGCTTGCCACGGGAACTGACGATTTTCGCAGTCAGCACGCCCCTACCGCCACGTCCTTGAACTGGATACTGCTCGACGGGTGTCCGCTTTGCGTACCCAGCCTTGGTCGCGATAAGCACATGTTGACCATCGGCAATTCTATTCATGGCGAGAAGTTCGTCACCCTCGAGGAACCTCATGCCGATGACACCGCTCGTCGCCCGGCCCATCGGGCGCAACGCCTCGTCCGAGGCGGTGAACCGGACGGACTGCGCGCCCTTGGAGACGAGCAGCAGATCGTCCTCCTCGGAGACCAGGCGGGCCCCGATGACCTCGTCGTCGTCGCGGATGTTGATCGCGATCAGACCGCCGGACCTGGGGGAGTCGTACTCGGACAGGCGGGTCTTCTTCACCAGGCCACTGCGGGTGGCCAGGACGAGGTAGGGGGCGACGTCGTAGTCACGCAGGTCGAGGACCTCCATAACGGTCTCGTCGGGCTGCATTGCCAGCAGGTTCGCCAGGTGCATGCCCCGCGCGTCACGCGCGGCGTCGGGCAGTTCGTACGCTTTGACGCGGTAAACGCGGCCTTTGTTCGTGAAGAACAGCAACCAATGATGGGTCGTCGTGACGAAGAAGTGGTCGACGATGTCGTCCTGGCGCAGCTGCGCGCCCCTGACGCCCTTGCCGCCGCGCTTCTGCGCCCGGTAAAGGTCGGTACGGGTGCGCTTGGCGTAGCCGCCACGGGTGATGGTGACGACGATCTCTTCCTCGGCGATGAGGTCTTCGATCGACATGTCGCCGTCGTAGGCGACGATCTCGGTCTGCCGGTCGTTGCCGAAGCGGGCGACGATCTCGGCCATCTCGTCACCGACGATCTGCCGCTGCCGCGGCTCCGAGCCCAGGATGTCCTGGTAGTCGGCGATCGCCGTCATCAGCGCGTCGAACTCGTCCTGGATCGCCTGGCGCTCCAGTGCGGCGAGCTTGCGCAGCTGCATGTCGAGGATGGCCTGGGCCTGGATCTCATCGATGTCCAGCAGCGTCATCAGGCCGCCCTGGGCCTCCGCGGCCGACGGCGAGCGCCTGATCAGCGCGATGACCTCGTCCATCCGGTCGAGCGCCTTGAGCAGCGCGCGCAGGATGTGGGCGCGCTCCTCGGCCTTGCGCAGGAGGTAGCGCGTCCGGCGGACGATGACCTCGATCTGGTGCGCCACGTAGTACGTGATGAACTGGTCGAGCCGCAGCGTACGCGGCACCCCGTCCACCAGGGCCAGCATGTTGGCGCCGAAGGTGTCCTGGAGCTGGGTGTGCTTGTACAGGTTGTTCAGGACGACCTTGGCGACGGCGTCGCGCTTGAGCACGATGACCAGCCGCTGGCCGACCCGGGACGACGACTCCTCGCGTACGTCGGCGATGCCGGTGACCTTGCCCTGCTTGACCAGCTCAGCGATCTTGTAGGAGAGGTTGTCCGGGTTGACCTGGTAGGGGAGTTCGGTGATGACGAGGGCGTGGCGGCCCTTGTTGTCCTCCTCGACCTCGACGACGGCTCGCATGGTGATCGAGCCGCGGCCGGTGCGGTAGGCGTCCTCGATGCCACGGCGGCCGACGATCAGCGCCTTGGTCGGGAAGTCGGGGCCCTTCACGCGGGCGATGGCCGCCTCGAGCAGGTCTTCGTCGCTGGCCTCGGGGTTGTCCAGTGACCACTTGACGGCCTCGGCCACCTCGCGCAGGTTGTGCGGCGGGATGTTGGTCGCCATGCCGACCGCGATGCCGCCCGAGCCGTTGACCAGCAGGTTGGGGAAACGCGCCGGAAGTACGATGGGCTCCTGCGAGCGGCCGTCGTAGTTGGGCTGGAAGTCGACGGTGTCCTTGTCGATGTCGCGCAGCATCTCCATGGCGATGGGCGCGAGCTTGCACTCGGTGTAGCGCATCGCCGCGGGCGCGTCGTTGCCCGGGGAGCCGAAGTTGCCCTGCCCGTCGACCAGCGGGTGGCGCAGCGACCACGGCTGCGCCAGCCGTACGAGGGCGTCGTAGATCGAGCTGTCGCCGTGGGGGTGGTAGGAACCCATGACGTCACCGACGACGCGTGAGCACTTGAAGTAGCCGCGGTCGGGGCGGTAGCCGCCGTCGTACATCGCGTAGAGCACGCGGCGGTGCACCGGCTTGAGACCGTCACGCACGTCCGGCAGGGCACGCGAGACGATGACCGACATCGCGTAGTCCATGTAGCTGCGCTGCATCTCGGTCTGGATGTCGACCGGTTCGATGCGGTCTGTAGACGGTGGAGGCGGAGTGTTCACTTCCGTCACGTGTAATGATCCTTTTCTACTGTACGGCTGAGCGCTACACGTCTAGGAAACGGACATCTCGCGCGTTGCGGATGATGAAGGCCCTGCGCGCCTCGACGTCCTCACCCATGAGCACGCTGAACATCTCGTCGGCCTGAGCGGCATCGTCGAGCGTGGCCTGCAGCAGGATGCGGGAGTCAGGGTTCATGGTGGTTTCCCACAGCTGGTTGGCGTTCATCTCGCCAAGACCCTTGAACCGCTGGACGCCGTCGTGGGCGCGGGGGTCGCGCTTGCCGCGGCCGATGCCGTCCTCGATGATCGCGTCGCGCTCGCGGTCGGAGTAGGCGTAGGAAGCGTCGTCGCCCTTGCGGTCCCACTTGATCTTGTAGAGCGGCGGCTGCGACAGGTAGACGTGGCCGCTCTCGATCAGCGGGCGCATGAACCTGAACAGCAACGTCAGCAGCAGCGTGGTGATGTGCTGGCCGTCGACGTCGGCGTCGGCCATCAGGATCAGCTTGTTGTAGCGCAGCTTGCTGATGTCGAACTCGTCGTGCACGCCGGTGCCCATGGCCGTGATGAGCGACAGGACCTCGGTGTTCTGCAGGACCTTGTCGACCCTGGCCTTCTCGACATTGAGGATCTTGCCGCGGATCGGCAGGATGGCCTGGAAGCGCGAGTCGCGGCCGCCCTTGGCCGAGCCACCGGCCGAGTTGCCCTCGACGATGAACAGCTCGCACTTGTCCGGGTCGTTCCACTGGCAGTCGGCCAGCTTGCCCGGCAGGCCGCTGCCCGACTCCAGCAGCGACTTGCGCCGCGTCAGGTCGCGTGCCTGGCGAGCCGCGAGGCGGGCCCTGGCGGCCTGCAGCGACTTGTTGATGATGTCCTTGGCCTCGCCGGGGTTGCGCTCGAACCAGGCGCGCAGGTGGTCGTTGCAGGCCTTCTGGACGAACGACTTGGCCTCGGTGTTGCCGAGCTTCGTCTTGGTCTGCCCCTCGAACTGAGGGTCGGCCATCTTGATCGAGACGATCGCGGTCAGGCCCTCGCGGACGTCCTCGCCGGAGAGGTTGTCGTCCTTGCCCTCCTTGAGGAACTTCTGCTCGCGCGCGTAGCGGTTGACGATCGACGTCAGCGCCGCGCGGAAGCCCTCTTCGTGGGTGCCGCCCTCCGCCGTGTTGATGGTGTTGGCGAAGGTGTAGACGGACTCGCTGTAGGAGTTGTTCCACTGCATGGCGATCTCGACGGAGACGCCCTCGCCGTGCTCCTCGAAGTCGATGACCGACGCGTGCGCGGCCTCCTTCTTGGAGTTGAGGTGCGTCACGAAGTCGGACAGACCGCCCTGGTAGCAGTATTCGACCTTCACGGACTCGCCGTTGACGTGGTCGGGACGCTCGTCGCGCAGCACGATCGTGAGGCCCTTGTTGAGGAAGGCCATCTCCTGGAAGCGACGCGAGAGCGTCTCGAAGTTCCAGGTGGTGGTCTCGAAGATGTCCTCGTCGGGCCAGAACGTGATCGTGGTGCCGGTCTCGGTGGTCTCCCCGTCCATCGCGAGGGGCGCGGTGGGCTTGGAGTGCTCGTAACGCTGCCGGAAGATGTGGCCGTTCTGCTTGACCTCCACGTCCAGTGCGGTGGACAGCGCGTTGACGACTGCCGAGCCGACGCCGTGCAGGCCGCCGGAGACCGCGTACGACTTGCTGTCGAACTTGCCGCCGGCGTGCAGGGTGGTCAGCACGACCTCGACGGCGGAACGCTTCTCGACCGGGTGGATGCCGGTCGGAATGCCACGGCCGTTGTCGATGACCCGCACGCCGTTGTCGGCGAGCAGTGTGACGTCGATGAGGTCGGCGTGGCCCGCGAGGGCCTCGTCCACCGCGTTGTCGACGATCTCGTAGACCAGGTGATGCAGACCGCGCTCACCGGTCGAACCGATATACATACCCGGGCGCTTGCGAACCGCCTCAAGCCCTTCGAGTACGGTGATTGAGCTAGCGTCGTAGGACAAGTGCCAAATCCTCCTGCCGCGGACACGCGGCTGGGGAGGCGACACTTGTCAAGCTAGCTGCCCCTGCCGTGCCCGTCACCGTCGTGAGTGCCCCGTTGCGATCGTCACCCAGGGGGATCGGCGCTGTATACGTGCCGGGGGTGACACGCAAACGGACGTGTCCGGAATCCAGTTTCATTCTACCGGCTCTGAGGGCCCAAGGTGGCATTGAACGCGCCTGTAACGGCCTGTCGCTCGATTTCCCCCGCTTCAAGCATCCCCCCACAGGAATGGGGGTCATCGCGCCTGCGGCTCTCTGATGGGTTTTCTCGCCGATTTGGCTCAGCCGTACGTGTCTCCTGGACCCTTGCTGCCGGTCACTCTGAGGCCACCGGACGTGCGCGGTGCGTTCTGCGGGCCTCTGACCTTCACCTTCGTCACCGTGCCGTGACCGAGCTCCTCGTTGAGCCGACGTACGAGAGTGCGCGCGAGCAGGCGCACCTGGGTCGCCCACGCGGTGGAGTCGGCGATGATCAGCACCTCCCCGTCGTCGAAGGAGTCCGGCTTGGTGTGCGCGGCCAGATCGGGACCGACGATGTCGGACCACCGGCCGAACACCCCGCCGACGGCCGCCGACCGCTCCCAGCCCCGCTCGGCGAGCAAGTCCATGATCGCGCGTCCGAAAAGCTGGGGATCGCCGGCGTCCCTGCGCGGGCCCGCCTTGCGCCTGGGCTCGCGGCGGGGCAACTGGCCGCGCTTGGCGGCGTCGGCCTTGGCCTGGGCGAGCTTCTCCCTGGCCATCGCGGCACCCCTGGTGGTGGGGTTGTCTTCAGCGGACACGCTTCACGCTCCCCTCGGCGACGTCGAACCTGCCCCCGATCAGCTCGGCGGGCACGTCGTCGTCCACCGCCGCGGTGATGAGCACCTGCTCGGCGGGGGCGACGATCTCGGACAGACGGCGTCTGCGCTGGCTGTCGAGCTCGGCGAAGACGTCGTCGAGTATCAGCACCGGATCGCCGCCGTCGGCGCGCAGCAGGTCGTAGGCGGCCAGGCGCAGCGCCAGGGCGAACGACCACGACTCGCCGTGGCTGGCGTAGCCGCGCGCGGGCAGCTCGCCGAGGCCGAGAATCAGGTCGTCGCGGTGCGGGCCGACGAGCGTGACACCCCGCTCCAGCTCTGCCGCGCGGACCTCCAATAGCCGCTCGCGGAGCCGTTCTTCAAGGGTTTTCCCCAAGTCTGTGGATAACGTCTGTGCATCGGAAGATCCCGTCTCACCGGGGATTTCGTCCTCAGCCGCGTCGGTGCCTGTGGACAAAGTGCTGCGATAGGCCAGGGTCGCGGGGGCGCTCGTGGGGGCGAGCGCGGCATAGGCTCCGGCGACCAGCGGGCGCAGCGCGTCGATGAGATCGAACCGTGCCTGAAGGAGCTCCGCGCCGTGCCGCGCCAGATGCGCGTCCCAGACCTCCAGAGTGCTCAGGACGTCGCCGGCGCCCGCCGCCGAGAATCCGGTGTCACTCTCGGCCCTTCGGGCGCTCCTGGCCCCTCTGCGGGCCTGCGAGGCCGCACGGAGGAGCGCCCCTCGCTGCTTCAGCACGCGGTCGTAGTCGGCGCGTACGCCGGCGAACCGCGGAGTGCGGCTCACCAGCAGCTCGTCGAGGAAACGCCGCCGCTCGGAGGGGTCGCCCTTGACCATCGACAGGTCCTCGGGGGCGAACAGCACCGTGCGCAGCAGGCCGATGACGTCACGCGGCCTGGACACGGGGGAGCGGTTGAGCCGCGCGCGGTTGGCCCGCCCCGGATTGATCTCCAGCTCGACCAGCGCCCGGCGGTCGTCCCGCTGGATGGCGCAGCGCACGATCGCCCTGCTCGCGCCCTGCCGTACGAGAGGCGCGTCGGAGGCCACCCGGTGGCTGGAGTGCGTCGCGACGTAGCCGAGGGCTTCGACCAGGTTGGTCTTGCCCTGGCCGTTGGGCCCCACGAACGCCGTGACGCCCGGCTCCAGGCCGAGCTCCACGGATGCGTAGGACCGGAAGTCGGTCAGCGAGAGGTGGGCGACGTGCACCCCAAGAAGGTTAGTGTGCCGCGCCCGTCACTGGGGTCACCGGCTTGCGCCTGTGGAAAACCGGTGGGGGATCCCGGTGGGGGATCACCGCACTTTCGGCGGTGTCACGTCGGCGCCGGGCGAGTCGGCGCCCATGCCCACCGAGCCCTCCGCCGAGGCGATCGGGTGGCCGCCGAACTGGTTGCGCAGCGCGGCGACGACCTTCATCGCGGGCGGGTCCTCCTGGCGCGAGGCGAACCTGGCGTACAGCGCGGCGGTGATCACAGGCAGCGGCACGGCGTGGTCCACCGCGGCCTGGACGGTCCACCGGCCCTCGCCGGAGTCCTGCGCGTAACCGCGCAGCTCGTCGAGGTGCTCGTCGCTGTCGAGCGCCCGCACCAGCAGGTCGAGCAGCCAGGAGCGGATCACGGTGCCGGTGCGCCAGCTGCTGAAGCAGCCCTTGACGTCCGTGACGATGTCGGAGGCTTCCAGGAGCTCCCAGCCCTCGGCGAAGGACTGCATCATGCCGTACTCGATGCCGTTGTGGACCATCTTGGCGAAGTGGCCCGCGCCGACCGCGCCCGCGTGGACGAAGCCGTCCTCGCCTTCCGGCTTGAGCGTCTCGAAGATCGGCATCAGGTGCCGGACGACGGAGTCGTCGCCGCCGCACATCAGCGCGTAGCCGTTCTGCAGGCCCCAGACGCCACCGCTCACGCCGCAGTCGACGAACCGGATGCCCTTCTCGGCCAGCTCGGCGGCGTGCTTCTGGTCATCCACATAGTGGGAATTACCGCCGTCGATGACGACGTCGCCCTCGGAGAGGAGCTTGCCGAGCTCGTCGACCGTCTGCTGGGTGGGCACGCCGGCCGGGACCATGACCCAGACCGCGCGCGGTGCCTCCAGCCTGTCGACCAGCTCTTTCAGGCTGCCGACGTCGCTGGCCTCCCGATGGTGGTCGTAGCCGACGACCTCGTGACCCCCGCGGCGCAGCCTTTCGGCCATGTTGCCGCCCATCCTGCCAAGTCCGACCATCCCGATCTGCATGGTGTACCAACTCCCCTAGTCAGAGCTCCATAATCCCCGATGGGATTCTCAGCTCGACAGGCGGATCGGCATGATCAGGTAACGGTAGTCCGGCACCCCGCCGTCATCCACAGGCTTGCCGCCGGTGAGGATGGCGGGCTTGGTGGACGTGGTCATCTGCAGCCGGGCGACGTCGGAGTCGATCGCGCCCAGGCCCTCCAGCAGGAACTGGTGGTTGAAGGCGATGTTCATCTCCTCGCCCTCGTAGTCCACGGGCAGGGCCTCGACGGCCTGCGCCTCGTCGCCGCTGCCCGCCTCCAGCACGACCTCGCCGCTCTTGAACGCCAGCCGTACCGGCGTGTTGCGCTCGGCGACCAGCGCCACGCGCTTGACCGCCTCGACGAACGCGGCTGTGGACAAGTCGGCGCGCGCCGAGAACTCCGTCGGCAGCAGCGAACGGTACTTGGGGAACTCCGGGTCGAGCAGCCGCGTCGTGGTCCGCCGTCCAGCGCTGGAGAAGCCGATCATGCCCTCTCCGGCGCCGCCCGCCGCGCTGAGCGCGATCTCCACCTCGGCGCCGGTCGCGCCGAGCGCCTTGGCCGAGTCGGCGAGCGTCTTGCCGGGGATCATCGCGATCGCCGCGAAGTCGGGCTGGTCCGGCTGCCATTTCAGCTCGCGTACGGCCAGGCGGTAACGGTCGGTCGCGGCGAGGGTGACGGTGTCGCCCTCGATCTCCATCCGTACGCCGGTGAGCATGGGCAGCGTGTCGTCCCGGCCGGCGGCGACGGCGACCTGGCCGACCGCGGCGGCGAAGACGTCGCTGCCCACCCGGCCGGCGGCCGGCGGCATGGCCGGGAGCGACGGGTAGTCCTCCACAGGCATGGTCAACAGGGTGAACCGGGCGCTGCCACAAGTGACGACCGCCTTGGCCCCCTCCACGACGAAGTCCACAGGCTGTGCGGGAAGCGCGCGGGTGATCTCGGCGAGCAGCTTGCCGGAGACCAGGGCGACGCCGGCCTCACCGGTGTGGAGTTCGAGCGTCACTTCGGCGGAGACCTCGTAGTCGAAGCCCGACAGCTTCAGCTGCTGGTCCTCGGTGACCTCCATGCGCATTCCGGCGAGGACGGGCACCGACGGCCGCGCGGGGAGGCTGCGTGCCGTCCATGCCACCGCCTCAGCGAGGACGTCTCGCTCGATTCGGAACATCACGGTCATCAGCCTCCGGATTTCGTCGTTGACTCAAGTGTCGCCTCTCCCGCACCTCGGTTCCGGGAGAACCCCTCTATGGGTCTTGAGTTTCTTAGTAAGAGAGATAGGTGGTCATCACACTAGGGGGTGTGGATAGTGTGGACAACCAGCGTTTCCCCAGGTCAATATGCGTGGCGTCATCCACTGAGGATGTGGGTGGCGCCTGGGGGAAACTTCGGCGCCTGGGGATGAACGTTCGTTGCCCACAGCTCGTCCCCAGATCATGGTGCGTTCATCCACCGGTTATCCACGAGGTTTCCACAGGTTGTCCACGGGGTAAACGGCCTCGCGGCGGACCCTCCAGAGACTGTGCACAGGCCGTCCACAAGTCATCCACCGGTTGTCCCCAAGTTGTCCTCAGGATGTCCCCAGATTTATCCCCAGGCTCTGCGCGGGATTTTTCTGGCGAAGATAGGACGTACGGCCGCCGCGTTCCGGCGTTTCCGCTGATCCACAGTGTTATCCACAGGCTGTGCATAACGGTCAGGATCCACGCGACGTCTGTTTGATACGCATTGTTAGCTCGTTGACCTGGTTGTACATCGACCTGCGCTCCGCGATGAGCGAGCGGATCTTGCGCTCGGCGTGCATGACGGTCGTGTGATCGCGGCCACCGAACTGCTGTCCGATCTTCGGCAGCGACAGCTCCGTCAGCTCCCGGACGAGGTACATCGCGATCTGCCGGGCGTTGACCAGCGCCCTGCTGCGCGAGCTGCCGCACAGGTCGTCGAGGCTGATGCCGAAGTATTCGGCGGTTTTGGCCATGATCGTGGAGATCGTGATCTCGCCCCCGCCGTCGGAGGTGATCAGGTCCTTCAGCACCACCTCGGCCAGCTGGAGATCCACACCCTGCCTGTTGAGGCTGGCGAACGCGGTCACCCTGATCAGGGCGCCCTCCAGCTCGCGGATGTTGGTGGAGATGCGACTGGCGATGTACTCCAGGACCTCGGGCGGTGCGGCCAGACCCTCCTGGATGGCCTTCTTCCTGAGGATCGCGATGCGCGTCTCCAGCTCAGGGGGCTGGACGTCGGTGATCAGGCCCCACTCGAACCGGTTGCGCAGCCGGTCCTCCAGCGTGATCAGCTGCTTAGGCGCCCGGTCGCTGGAGATCACGATCTGCTTGTTGGCGTTGTGGAGGGTGTTGAAGGTGTGGAAGAACTCCTCCTGCGTCTGCTCCTTGCCCTCCAGGAACTGGATGTCGTCCACGAGCAGGATGTCGATCGCCCGGTAGCGGCCGCGGAAGCCGTCGGCCTTGTGGTCGCGGATGCTGTTGATGAAGTCATTGGTGAACTCCTCCGAGCTCACGTACCTCACCCGCGCGCCGTCGTACAGGCTCTGGGCGTAATGCCCGATCGCGTGCAGGAGGTGGGTCTTCCCCAGGCCGGAGTCGCCGTAAATGAAGAGTGGGTTGTACGCCTTTGCGGGGGATTCGGCTACGGCCACCGCGGCCGCGTGGGCGAATCGGTTGCTGGCCCCGATGACGAATGTCTCGAAGGTGTACTTCTGGTTGAGCCGGGCGGGTTCGCTGGGCTTGTTGCTCTTCGCTTCCCAGCGGTTCTGCGTCGGCTCCGGCATTTTCTCCACAGGGGACTGCGTCTGTTCAAAAGAGAACGTGGGCTGTGGATATGCGGTGGATATCTGGGCCGGGTCCGGCTGTGGAGAATAGAACTGCGGAGGCTCGGAAACCTGGTAGTGCTGCACCGATGGGGGCTGTGCATAACGCGGCTGGTGGTCCGGGCCCTGGGGATAACTTTGAGTCACAGGCTGTGGATGAAGGTCCAGCATCGGCTGCTCGGGGGCCGTCGTGTCGATCATCACGGCCAGGCGCATGGCCCGGCCGAGCTCCTGGGAGAGCGCGTGGGCCACGAGGGGGCGCAACTTGCCCTCGATGAGGTCCTTGAGGAAGTCGTTGGGGACGCCCAGCACGATCGTGTCGTCGGCCAGGGCGATCGGGCGCACCATGGACAGCCAGGTGCGCTGCTGTATGGGGACGTTCTCGTTGAGGAAGTTGCTCAGGGCGTTCGCCCATACCGTGCCGAGGTCGACACCGTTCATGTGCGGTACCCCTCCTTCCTCTCGCGGCCCCCCGCGATCGATCGTTTACCGCTTGTCCGCTGCGGCGATTGGTCCACTGCGGTCCTGGTCGCTGGCGATTCGCGCATGTACGTCTTGGTTGTCGGTGCGCCGTCGCCGGTTGTCCACCGCGGTTAGTTATCCACATGGAGCTCCCGCCCGCAGGGGCGGCCGGCGCCTTCGTCCACAGCGTGGCGGCCGGGCTGGCTACCCAGACCATCCACAGGAGATCCACAGGTTGTGCACAGGCCCTGAGTGGCTCTGGAAGGGCGACAGTAGCCCTGTGCACAGCTGTGTTCAAGCGTTGTCCACAGCCTAGTGGTACCTGAGCGCACATACTGTGGACGTGGCCGGGGCGGTGGAAAACCCGCATGTGGATAAGTGGATAACTCGTTCGCCGCGGTCGCCAGTTTGACCTGGGGCATGCTTGCCCCGTAACGTGCCATGGTCGGCTTGTCACGCGACGGCTATTTCGCGTGCCCTCGCTCTCTTGGCAAGCCAGCCATGTGTGTATCAGCGCCCTTGCGGCGCACCTTCAAGCCTGGAGCCCACCCGTGAGCAAGCGTACTTTCCAGCCGAACAACCGTCGCCGCGCGAAGACCCACGGCTTCCGGCTGCGGATGCGCACCCGGGCCGGTCGCGCCATCCTGGCCGCTCGCCGCCGTAAGGGCCGCGAAACGCTGTCGGCCTGATCGACTCGCGTCCGATAGTCCGCCCGCCGGTGAAGTCCGCCGGCGGGCGATAGGCGTATATGGTGCTTTCCCGTCAATCCCGCATGCGACGCGGGGAGGAGTTCGAGGCGGCCGTCAAGCGTGGCAAGCGCGCGGGCCGTCCCACTCTTGTAGTGCATCTCGGCATTTCTGGGGATTCGACGCCTCTGGTTGGTTTCGTGGTGAGCCGAGCCGTCGGCGGAGCCGCCGTCAGGAACAAGGTCAAGCGACGGCTCCGACACCTGATGCGGGACCGTCTCGACCGGCTCCCGCGAGGTAGCCTGCTGGTGGTACGCGCCAATCCACCGGCCGCGTCAGCGCGATACGAGCACCTTGCCGCCGAGCTCGATCTCGCGTTGGATCGTTTGCTCAGGCGGCGCGAGTCCGCGATGGATGGACACAGATGACCGAGCAGCCGCAAGGGATGCCGAGCCTCGCCGCTCGGGCGTTGATCATCCCGATCCGGTTCTATCGGGCCTTCATCGGTCCGATGCTCGGTCCGCGCTGTCGGTTCTATCCGTCGTGCAGTGCTTACGGGCTCGAAGCGATAGCCGTACACGGTGCATTGCGCGGCACATGGCTGACTGTCCGGCGCATCGGGCGGTGCCACCCATTCCATCCCGGAGGTATAGACCCGGTGCCCCCACGCCCGGTTCGGTCCCACGAAACGCAAGGGAGATAGCTCGGTGGAGCTGTCCTGGCTGAGCTGGCTCTATGAAGCCGTAGCCCATGTCATCATCTGGATTCATCAGGGATACAGCACATTCCTCAACCCGGACAGCGGGCTGACCTGGGCCCTGACCATCGTCACGCTGACCGTGTTCATGCGGGTTCTGATCTTCCCGCTCTTCCTGAAGCAGATGCGCTCGTCGAAAAAGATGCAGGAACTCGCCCCCAAGGTGGCGGAGCTCCGCAAGCGTTACAAGAACGACAAGCAGCGCATGAACCAGGAAGTCATGGCGCTCTACCAGGGAGCGGGCGCCAATCCGCTCGGTGGCTGTCTGCCCGTGGTCGCGCAGTTCCCCATCTTCATCTCGATGTTCACCGTGCTGCGGGCCATGGCCGACGGCCGCCCGGTCTACGGCATGACGCAGCAGCTCGTCGACAGCGCCCGATCCGCGCACATCTTCGGCGCGCCGCTCCCGGCCAGCTTCTGGATGTCGCAGGCCCAGGTCGAGGGTTTCGGGGCCACCGTCGTCACGACGAAGATCGTGCTGGGTGTCTTCGTGGCGATCAGCTCGCTGACCACGTTCCTCACCGTCCGGCAGAGCGTCACGCGCTCGATGGCCCAGATGCCGGACAACCCCATGGCGCAGCAGCAGAAGATCCTGATGTACATCTCTCCGCTGTTCGCCTTCTTCAGCCTCAACTTCCCGCTGGGTCTGATCATGTACTGGGTCACCACGAACCTGTGGACGCTCGGCCAGCAGCACTGGTTCTACAGTCGGCACCCGATGCCGCAGTTCGACGCCAAGGGCAACCCGGTTCCGGTTGAGCCGAAGGCCGGCCTGCTCGCCAAGTTCCGCAAGCCCGCCGCCACTTCGGAAGAGGACGTGCCTCCCGCGCCGCCGGAGCCTAAGATCATTCGGCAGCAGCCCAGTCGCCAGTCCCGCAGCAAGCGCACCGGCAGCAAGAAGTCGTGAACACGAAGGAGAGGCCGGCCATGACCGAGGCCGAGCAGGAGAAGGCTCCTGATCTCAACGCGCTCGAGCAGGAAGGCGAGATCGCGGCAGACTACGTCGAAGGCCTTCTGGATATCGCCGACATCGACGGCGACATCGACATGGACGTCGAAGGCGACCGCGCGATGGTCTCGGTCGTCGGCGTCAAGGGCAGCGGCCTTGTCGGGCCCGAGGGCGAGGTTCTGGAGGCGCTCCAGGAGCTGACCCGCCTGGCCGTCCACCGGCAGACGGGGGAGCGGTCCCGGCTGATGCTCGACGTCGCCGGGTACCGGGAGCGGCGGCGCACGGAGCTCACCAAGCTCGGCACCGAGATCGCCAACGAGGTGAAGGAGAAGGGGGAGCCCAAGGCGCTGCACGCCATGACCCCCTTCGAGCGCAAGATCGTCCACGACGCGGTGGCCGCCGCCGGACTCCGGAGCGAGTCCGAGGGGGAGGAACCACACCGGTACGTGGTGGTTCTTCCGGCCTGACCCGCCGCCCTTCGCGCGCACGCTCGCCGACCGGCCGCCGTCCCCGCACTCGGGGGATGGCGGCCGGTCCGTGTGCGGGGCCGTTGTTTCCTGGAGCGCTCCCACCACGTACGTGGCGGGCAGCACGCTCGATGGAATTGCCGGATGGAGGAGCGTCCGAGCCGAGTGTGGAGAGTGTGGCGCGCGGACCTCATTCAGGCCGCCCCGCTAGTCTTCCAAAGTGATCGCACGCCTAGCCTTGGGTAGAGACCACCGCCTGGCGCGCCACCCGCCCATAACCCCCAAGGAAGGGCCACCAACCAGTGACCGATGAGCTGCCGCCTCCGCCCGACGAAGCGCGTGAGCTGCCCTCCCCGCCCGCTGTGGCGCGAGAGGTCTTCACGGGCGATGCGTGGGACCGCGCAGAGGCGTTCGCCGAGCTCCTGGCCGGCCCCGGGGTGGTACGCGGGCTGCTGGGCCCGCGCGAGGTCTCACGGATCTGGGATCGCCACCTGCTCAACTGCGCCGTCGTCGCCGAGGCCGTCCCGCCGGAGGTCCGGCTGGTCGACATCGGCTCGGGCGCCGGATTGCCGGGCCTCGTGCTGGCGATCGTACGACAGGACATCACGGTGACCCTGTTGGAGCCGCTGCTTCGCCGTACCGTCTTCCTGGAGGAGTGCGTCGAAGCGCTCAAACTGGACAACGTCGAGGTGTTGCGCGGCCGGGCGGAAGAATTGGCAGGCAAACGTGAGTTCGACGTCGCCAGCGCCCGTGCGGTCGCGCCACTTGACCGGCTGCTGAAGTGGGCCATGCCACTCCTTCGCGAAGGCGGCGAGTTGATTGCCATGAAGGGGGAGCGCGCCGCGGAAGAACTTGCCGAGGCGGAGCCCCAATTGCGGGCCTGTGGGGCGAGGACAGCCGAGCTTGTGACCGTCGGGCGCGGTAAGGTCGAGCCGCCTGCAACATTGGTTCGGGTGGTAGCGGGTCGTGCGCCGGAGTCCGGTAGGCGGCGACAAAGGAGGTGACGGTCATGCCAATCGCGTCAAGCGGTCTTGGCTGGCCGGACAGCCCTCTGTCCGAGAGTCCCAGCGGGGTTGGCTGGCCCGAAATGGGCGTGTCGCGACAGCCAATCCCTGGCATCGGCCTGCCACTGGTTGAAAGGATGGCCAACGTGACCCAGACCCCCCTAAACCCCGGTGATTCGCCGTTGGTACGAGAGGCGCTCAGCTCAGTGGTTTCACGTGAAACATCTGCCACCCAAACTGCCGCCGCCAAGTCAGGCGAAGCGCCCGGGGGAGGCGACGGCGCCTGGCCCAGGCCGCCCAAGTGCCGGGTGATCGCGGTGGCGAACCAGAAGGGCGGCGTCGGCAAGACCACAACCTCGGTCAACATTGCCGCCGCGCTCTCCATGCACGGTCAGCGCGTCCTCGTCGTCGACCTCGACCCCCAGGGCAACGCCTCCACGGCGCTGGCCACCGAGCACCGCGGCGATGTTCCGGACGTCTATCAGGTGCTCGTCGACGACCTGCCGATGGCCGACATCATCAAGGAAGTACCGGACATGCCGGGCCTCTATTGCGCGCCCGCCACCATCGACCTCGCCGGCGCCGAGATCGAGCTCGTCTCACTCGTCGCCCGTGAAGCCCGCCTCCGGCGCGCACTGGCGGCCTTCGAGGCGATCGAGCTCGACTACATCATCATCGACTGCCCGCCGTCGCTCGGCCTCCTGACCGTCAACGCCCTGGTCGCCGCCGAAGAGGTCATGATCCCCATCCAGTGCGAGTACTACGCGCTGGAGGGCCTGGGCCAGCTCCTCCGGAACGTCGACCTCATCAAGGTGCACCTGAACCCCACGCTCAGCCTCTCGACGATTGTCCTCACCATGTACGACGGCCGCACCCGGCTTGCGTCCCAGGTCGCCGACGAGGTCCGCTCCCACTTCGGAGAAACCGTCCTCAGCACGGTCATCCCACGCAGCGTCCGCCTCTCGGAGGCCCCCAGCTACGGTCAGTCGGTCATGACGTACGACCCCGGCTCCAGCGGCGCCATGGCCTACATGGACGCCGCCCGGGAAATAGCCCACCGCGCCATCGCCTGACCTTCCGCCGCCCTTGTGCGGCTGATCTTGTACGGCCGGCCGAACCTCGTACGGCAGGGTGCGGCAGTCGGCTCCACAGACCATGTCCACAGCTTGTTTCCGACTGGCGGGTCCCACGGACGGCTTCCGCGTGCGGACCGCTCACGGATGCCTCCTACCCCCGGGCGGCCCCTCACAGATCGTCCTGGGTCGTCTATCGCAGACAGCCCCCGGACCCGCCTGCACAGCTCGTACCAAAGACGCCCCACAGACTGACTGCTTCCCCTCCACGGACGCCGCCCTACGGACTGCCGCATGGACGACCCACGGCTCGTGTTCCATGGCCCGCCTCCCGCGGAACGGCTTCCGGGTCGCCTTCCACGGAACGACTTCCAGACCGCCTACCGCAGGACGGCGTACGGACCGTCGTCCACGGATGGACCACCACGGACCGCTTCTGCCGGCGGTCCGGCTGGCAGTCCTACTGGTGTGTTCGCCATTGGCGTGTCACCGCTGGTATGCCGTCATCGGCGGTGGCTCGACATCCTCGAACGCCCGCTCCGAGATCCCACCACCCCGCTGCCACAGAGGAAACGACCGCTTACGTTTCTGGAGCCGATCGAAAGCGACATCCACACCAGGAATATCACGGTCGCTCAACGCGTGATCCATAGGACTCCCACTCACGAATCGCCGGGCACCGGTAACGCAATCACGAATAACGAGTCCCAGTTGCGCCCAGACGGAGTCCCCGCTCCACCGGCCCACCAGCCCGCCGCTTCGCCAGCCCGCCAGCCCGCCAGCCCACCGGCCCGCCAGCCCGCGGGCCGCCGCTCCACCGGCCCACCGCTCCACCGGCCCACCGACCCACCGGCCCACCGACCCACCGGCCCACCGACCCACCAGCTCACCAGCCCGCCGGCCTCCCACCTCGGCCATCCCCCTCACCCGCCCCCAGGATGCTGCGGCGCGTTCGCGAACCGCACGCCATCGGCGTCGAGGTGCTCGCGACGCCCTGGGGCGTCCACTGCACGCGCGTCGAGCATGTGGCCCACAGCGGGGAGCGGCCCGGCACGCCCAGGGCGTACGCACACTCGTAGGCCGCCTCACCACGCTCGCGGCAAGGTGCCGACACGCCCAGGGAGCGCACGGCGGATTCATGGAGTACAGCACGCGCACACACGCTGATTCCCCGCCCCGACCGCACATCACTTCTAGGCCGGAATCATGCCGGGATCCTTTTGAACAGTCGTCTTCGCAGTCACACCCATTCATTGGGTAGGCCTGCGGAGGGCATGCCTGGTCGGATGTGTACGCGTGAGCGTGTGGCGGTGTAAATCCGGAGGAACCGCGCGTGGCGAGCGGGCACCCCGTTGCGTTGACGACGGTAACCTCTCCTGGAGTGACCGGAATCGGCCCGGTGGATGAGGAGACGCAGTGAGTCAGCAGCGGCGGGGATTGGGCAAGGGGCTCGGGGCACTCATCCCGACCGGTCCCATCGTTGACGGCACGGGGACAGTCGCCCCTGCGAATGGAGCAACGGGGGAGACCGGCCCGAGGCCAATTGCCGGAGCGTACTTCAGGGAGATCGCCCTCAGCGCGATCATTCCCAACCCGCGCCAGCCCCGCGACGTCTTCGACGACGACCGCCTCAAGGAATTGTCCGCGTCCATCCGCGAAGTCGGCCTGCTCCAACCAATCGTCGTACGCTCGGTGGGCGGAGGCCAGTACGAGCTGATCATGGGAGAGCGCCGCTGGCGCGCCTGCCAACTGGCCGAGCTGGACCCGATCCCCGCGATCGTCCGCAACACCCAGGACGACGAACTCCTCAGAGACGCCCTGATCGAAAACCTCCAGCGCGAGCAACTCAACGCCTTGGAAGAAGCCGCCGCATACCAGCAGCTTCTCGACGACTTCCGGGCGACACACGAACAGCTCGCCCAGAAGGTCGGCCGCTCCCGTTCCCACATCACCAACACCCTGCGCCTGCTCAACCTCCCGCCGGAGGTCCAGCGCCGCGTCGCCGCCGGCACCGTCAGCGCCGGCCATGCCCGTGCTCTCCTCAGCCTCGACAGCTCGGAAGAGCAGATCCAACTGGCCAAGCGAATCGTCGCCGAACTCCTCTCGGTCAGGGCCGTCGAAGAGATCGTCTCCCTCGGCAGCTCGAAGGCGGCTCCAAAGGCCACCCGTGAACGCCAGCCCAACAAGCCGTCGGCACCCGGCCTCGTCCACCTCGCAGACCGCCTCTCCGACCACTTCGAGACCAAGGTGAAGGTCGACCTCGGTCGCCGGAAGGGCCGCATCGTGGTGGAGTTCGCGACGATCGACGACCTTGAGCGCATCATCGGCACCATGGCTCCCGAGGCTGTCCGCGCCATGAAGGACACCGAAGACTGACCCCTGTTTCACGTGAAACCATCGGCCAGCAAGCTCCGTGCCGCCTAGGGCTGTTCGCCAAGCAGCCCGTGTTTCACGTGAAACACTCGCAGCCCCCTCTCCGTCCCGCTGGCACTACCGCGTCCCATGAGCGCCGCTACACCCCCGCCACGCTTCCCCTTTCTACCGCCGCCTTGTCTCTCCGCTCCGCACCGAACGCTCCGCGATTCGGAACCGCGCCGCATCTCTCGGTATCGAACCGAACTGTGCCCTCCGAACCGCGTCGGCCGCACGGCCTCCCCTATGTCCCTTCCCGCGTCGCGCTTCCCGCGTCGCGCTTCCCGCGTCGCGCTTCCCGCGTCGCGCTTCCCGCGTCGCGTGAGCCGGGCCGCGTGAGCCGGGCCGGGTTAGGCGGGGCTGGGGGAGTACCGCCCCCGCGCGGCCCACCTTGCCCGTGATTCGCCTCTTCCGTTGCCGCTGCATTCCGCACAAGACTCTGTGTTCTGCGCGGCGCTGAGATTCCGCCGCCGCGTCGCCTCGCACCGTAGGCCTCGCACCGTAGGCCTCGCACCGTCGGCATCGTGCGTCTGCACCGCACCGTCTGCACCGCGTCAAATGGGATCGCGTCAAATGGGATCGCACCATCGGCATGCGTCGCCCCAGCCGCGCCGCGCCCGTCCGCCACCCGGCCTTCGTTCTGCTTGCGCTGCCTGGCTCCCCATGCCGTGCCTTGCTCCCTCCTTCTCTTCTCGATGGGCCTCTCGTGTCAGGCGTCCGCTCCGCGTCTAAGTCACCGGCGTATAAGGCGTCTTCCAGTAGGCCTGGGCCGTGCCCAATTTCGTGCCAGACGCCAGTCGTGTAAGCGGACACCAGGAAATCCACATCAGTGGACATGATGATCCCGGTACGCGGTCAAACGACTCCAGGTGGGCAGCCGCGAAGAATCCTGGCGGACGGACTCGTGCTCGACGGTCATAGGGCCTGGTGTCGGTGTACAGATGTTTGTGAAGAGCCTGGCGCCGATTGGTGTTCACATCGATGGTGGAGGCTTCTGCTGCCCTCCTGCCGCGTCAGACAGGTCAAGCGCACCGTCCAGTTTCGCGCCGTCGAAGTTTGCCCCCGTTATCAGCGCATCAGTGAGCCTGGCCCCATCGAGGATCGCGCCTGCCAGATCCGCGGTCGTGAGAAGCGCGCGGGTGAGGTCGGCTCGCCAAAGGTTTGCGTGAGAGAGATCTGCTCCGGCCAGGTCAGCGTCGGTGAGGTTGGCTTGGGCAAGGTCAACCCCGCCGAGTCGTGCTCCTGCCAGATCCGCGCCTGCAAGATTCGCCTCAGCCAGATCAACTCGTCCGCGGTCGGGGTCATCATGGCTGACGTTTCGGCGGCCTATCACCGCCACGGCTGCCTGTACGTCCGCCCGCAGCCGTGGCCGCCCTTTCAACGATGCCGTCGCCTTCTCGTCCTGCCCGTGCACATCACGGTCGGGTGTGTTGGCGTGGGCAAGTCGGGAAGGCTAGCGCACGAACGCGGTAAGCACCTCTATCACGGTCGGATGATCGCGCGCCGAGTCACGAGCGATACGTTCCAGCGCGTAGATACCACCCAGCCGGACGGCCAGCTCTGTTGAGCCGAGTTGCTTGATCGCTTTGGTGTATCGATCTGTGACCAAGCCCTGCTCGCTGAGAGCGAGAGTCCGCTGGCCCACCTCGTGCGTACGCCGGGCGGTGTCGGCGTTGCGGGCGGCGTAGAACACCGCCACAAGCGCCACCACTCCCGTCGAAACTGCCAGCCCCCGGCCCCGGATCGCGTCCAGTGCTTCAGCACGCTCTTTGCCCGATAATCCCGTCACGCCGTCGACGTGCTCCAGGACCCAGCCTGCCCGGGGCCGAGCAACCACATCAAGCCCACCAGCAAAATCAAGCCTGCAGCCGCCAAGAACGTCGGATCCAGCCTCCGTGTACGGACGGCCATGCGCGAAACCGTCATCGCCCGAAACGTCTCAGCCAACCGCACCTTGCGCCTCCACTCGCCTGGCCTCCACCACACGAAGGCCAGGCCCGGATCGTACTTGGTGATCGAAGACGCAGACAGGGGAAACGATCATCTGCGGAACCCCGCGACACTTCTTTGAACGCCCTTCCCTCGCACGTTGGCGGGTACTTGTGTGGCCGCTCTCTGTGGCACGTAGTAGCGGGGTTCTAAGGCGTGTCGCCCGGTGCGTCCGCGCCATTGGGGTTTGGTTCGAGTGGTGTTAATCGGTGGTGCGTTGGCCATTACGTGGCTCAGTAAGACGGATTGGTGCTGTGGCTTGGTGGGCGCTCTGTCGGATGGTGCTGTGGTGGGCGGGATCTTGTTGGGATGGTGGGTGGTTGGTTTCACGTGAAACAGAGGCGTTGGCGGGCTCGTTGGCTGGGGTCTGCGGCGATGTTTCACGTGAAACCGGGAGTCGGGAGCTTGGAGAACAGCCAGGCCCGGGAGGTCAGGCGATGACGAGGGATTTGCGGATGTCGTCGAGGAAGTCGTCTACGTGGTCCGGGGTGGTGTCGAAGGCGGTCATCCAGCGGACGGTGCCTGCGGCCTCGTCCCAAGGGTGGAACAGGTAGCGGTTGAGGAGGGCGGCAGTGGCTGCCTTGGGGAGGGTGGCGAAGACGGCGTTCGATTGGACGGGGTAGGCGATGGTGATGCCGGGGAGGTCGGCGATGCCGTTGGCGAGGCGGGTGGCCATGTGGTTGGCGTGGGTTGCGTTGTGGCGCCAGAGGTCGTGGGTGAGGAGGGCGGAAAGTTGGGCGGAGATGAAGCGCATCTTGGAGGCCAGTTGGAGGGACTGGCGGCGGAGGAAGGGGATGGCGTGGGCGAGGGAAGGGGAGAGGACTATGACCGCTTCAGCCGCCAGGGCGCCGTTCTTTGTGCCGCCGAAGCTGAAGATGTCCACGCCGACTTCGGTGGTGATCGCGCCGAGGGTGGTGTTCAGGTGGGCGGCGGCGTTTGCCAGTCTGGCGCCGTCCATGTGAAGGAGTAGGCCGGCGGCGTGTGCTGTGTCGGCGAGGGCGGCGATTTCTTCGGGGGAGTAGCAGGTGCCGAGTTCGGTGACTTGGGAGATGGAGACGACACGGGGCTGGGATTCGTGGTGGCTGCCCAGGGTGTCGAGGCGTGCGGTGATGTCTCGAGGGCGTAGCTTGCCGTCAGCTGTGGGGGTTGTCAGGAGCTTCGTGCCCAGTAGCCGCTCTGTCGCGCCTGTTTCGTGGGTGGCGATGTGGGCGGTGTCGGCGCAGACGATGGCGTCGTAGCGGCCGAGCATGGGGGCGAGGCCGACCATGTTGGCGCCGGCGCCGTTCAGGACGGCGAAGCCTTCCGCCTTGGGGCCGAAGGTGTCTTTGATGAGGTGCTCGAAGGTGGATGTCCAGCGATCGCCGCCGTAGGCGGGTGCGTCTCCGTGGTTCGCCGCGGTCATGGCTTCGAGGATGGTGGGGTGGACGCCGGCGTGGTTGTCGCTGGCGAAGCTCTTGGGGTAGGTCGAATCGGTCAGCACATGGTCAGGCTACTTTCAGGCGTCAGAGGGGGAGGGGGAGGGCGGGCCGGATGCCAGCCATCGCTAGGGGGCGGCGTCTTCTGGCTCGGCTCGGCTCCTGCTGCGTCGCCAGGTTCGTGGTGATGCTCCCTGTTGTGGGGGACCGGTGGTGGGTCGAGGAGAGGTCGGCGGGGTGTGTCGAAAGTGCGGGGCCGCCCGGGAGTGGGCGGGGAGGGCGGGCCATATGGGGGTGTGTCGAAAGTGCGGGGCCGCGGGCGCTGGCTCGGGCGGCGAAAGCCCCGTACCGCAGTAGGCCGCTCGGGGGTGGACTGAGAGAGCGGGCCACGCGGGGGCGGGCGAAAGAGCGAGGCAGGCGGCTGGGCTGGTGGCGACGGAATGATCACGTCGGTCGATGGACGGGAGCCGGTGTGGTGAGCGGTCATGAGAGGCGAGGAAGAGGAAGAAGAGAAAAGCGTGGCCTGAGAAATTGGGCCAGGGGCGGCGATTGGGCTGGGGACGGAGATTGGCGGGGGAAGGGCAAGGCGAGGCCGGTGCTGGGCTTGTGAGGCGAAGCGGAGATCGTGCTGGGAATGCCGAGGAGAGGTAGGAGAGCGCCTGGCCGTAAGGCGAGGTAGGGGTCGGTGCGAAGGAAACGCCGAGCAGAAGCTCGACACTGGAGGGGGGAGGCAGAGGCGCGTCTGGGATTGAAGGCAAGGCAAGGTCTCCGCCCGGCGCGTGAAGGCGGGTGAGGTCGCGTCGGGATTGCCGAAGGGAGGTAGGAGAGCGCTTGGGCGTGTGAAGGAGAGTGGGGCCGGTAACGGGGTTGTCGAGGGGATCTAGGGGAGTGTCTGGCCGGGCCAGCGGCCGACCCAGTGCCGGCCGACCCAGTGCCGGCCGACGTGGCGAGGGCGTGTGAGGGCGGAACCGGGGTACGGCCGTTCCCGGGGGAGCGCCTGGGCGTGCGAAGGCGAGGTAAGGACGGCGCTGGACGTACGAAGCTGGACGTACGAAAAGACGTACGACGGGGAGCCGGGGTCGGAGCCCTGGGGATGTGGTTAAGCGTGGGAGCGGGAGGCCGCGTTCTGGAGGAGGATCCGGCAGAGGTCGCCAAGGTCCCGGCCCGCTGCCTCCGCCGCCATCGGCAGCAGGGACGTCTCCGTCATCCCGGGAGCCACGTTGACCTCCAGGAAGTGAGCCTCGTCTGAGGCGTCGACGATGAGGTCGGTGCGGGAGATGTCGCGGAGGCCTAGGGCGGTGTGAGCCGTCACGGCGGTTTCGGCGCAGGCGGCCGCCGCCTTGGCGGACAGGCGGGCGGGGGCGAAGAACTCGGTGTGGCCGGCGGTATAGCGGGCCGCGTAATCGTAGACGCCCTCATCCGGGACGATTTCGACGGCAGGCAGGGCGATCGGGCCATTGCCCAGGTCGACCACCGAGACCGCTACTTCGACGCCCTCCACGTAACGCTCGATCAGCGCCGTGTCGCCGTACGCGAAACAGCCGACCATCGCGGCGGGGAGTTCTTCGGCGGTGCGGACGATCGAGGCGCCCAGGGCGGAGCCGCCGCGGGCGGGCTTGACGAACAGGGGGAGGCGGAGATGCTCCACGATGCGGCCCAGGACGGCTGTGGCGCCGAGGTCGTGGAAGGTCTCCTTGGGCAGGGTGACCGACGCGGGGGTGCGCAGGCCGACCGAGCGTACGACCGCTTTGGCGGTGGGCTTGTCGAAGGCGACCCGGCACGCGTCGGGGTTGGCGCCGACGTAAGGGACGTTCAGGAGTTCGAGGATGGAACGGATGGCGCCGTCCTCGCCCGCGCCGCCGTGCAGCGTGACGAAGACCGCGTCCGGAGGATCGGCCAGGATGTACGGCACGAGTGACGCGTCAGTGTCGCGGGCCTCCACGTCGATGCCCACCGCCCGCAGCACCTCGCTCACCCGGCGACCCGAGCGCAGGGATACCTCCCGCTCGTAGGAGAGTCCCCCGGCCAGCACGAGTACGTGGCCCAGATCGCTCATTAGTTCTCCTCCGCTGATCGCACACGCGGTCCAACCGTACCGGCGCTTGGGTGGAATGGTGTACAGCAGGTGCTTTCTACCGTGCGGGTAACGGAGTTTCCGGGCGCATCGGTACACGCCACGGCGAATGTGGCCGGCGCCCGCTTGGGACGCCGGCCAAGAAAAGGTCAGGCCAAATCAGGCCCGGGCGTATCCACGCCCACGTGCCCCCGAGTCGACCCGGTCCCGAACGTGTCCCGCAGCTGGATCTCCTGCTCGATCACCCCGGCCAGCCGCCGAACCCCTTCCCGAATCCGATCGGGCTCGGGGAAGCAGTAAGACAGCCGCATCTGCCGAGCCCCACTCCCATCGGAGAAGAACCCGGTCCCGGGCACGAACGCCACTCGCTCCGCCACGGCCCGCGGCAGGATGGCCTTCGAGTCCAGGCCCTCCGGCAGCGTCGCCCACACGAAGAAGCCCCCGGCCGGTCGGGTCCAGCTGACCTCGGGGGGCATGAGCGCCGAGAGCGCGTCGAGCAGCGTGTCGCGTCGCTCGCGATAGAGCTCCTTGAACGTTTTGATCTGCTCCCGCCACGGCTGCGTGGCCAGGTACTGGCCCACGGCCAACTGGGTGAAGGACGAGTGCGAGAGCACGGCCGACTCCATGGCCAGCACGAGCTTGTCGCGGATGGCGTGCGGCGCCAGCGCCCAGCCCACCCGGAACCCGGGGGCGAGCGTCTTGGAGAACGACCCGAGATAGACCACGCCGTCGGGATTGTCGGCCCGCAGCGCACGCATCGGCTCGCCGTCGAAGCCGAGCAGCCCGTACGGGTTGTCCTCGATGATCAGCACCCCGGCCCGCTGGCAGATGTCGAGCACCTGCTGCCGCCGGGCCACGTTCAGGGTGACGCCGGCGGGGTTCTGGAAGGTGGGGATCGTGTAGAGGAACTTGATCGGGGCACCCGCGGTCTCAAGCGCGTAGATGGTCTGCGCGAGGGATTCGGGAATGATGCCCTGATCGTCCATAGCGATATGAACCACTTTGGCCTGGTATGCGGCGAAAGTGCCGAGGGCGCCAACGTACGTCGGACCTTCGGCCAGCACCACGTCACCCGGGTCGATGAAGATCCGGGTGATCAGATCAAGCGCTTGCTGCGAACCTACGGTGACGACCACGTCGTTCGCCCCGGCCTGGATCCCCTCCAGCCGCATCACGTCGCAGATCTGCTCACGCAGGTGCGGATCGCCCTGCCCGGAGCCGTACTGCAGCGCGACGGTACCGCGCCTGGTGACCAGATCGGACACCAGCTCGCCGACCATGTCGAGAGGGAGGGCCGTGACGTACGGCATGCCGCCCGCGAGCGAGACCACCTCGGGCCTCGACGCGACGGCGAAAAGAGCTCGGATCTCGGAGGCGACCATCCCGGTAGCTCGAGCTGCGTACCGATCGACGTAGGCGTCGATGCGCGACCCTTGGGTCGCGGGCGTCTGACCGTGATCAAGCTCTTCCGTCACGGTCCACCTCCTTGGTGTCATTTGTCGCTGAAGTACCAGATTACGCCAGCCGGACATGTCGGCTGTGACCGGGCCTGACCGTGGTGCTAGCCGATGGCGGGACCGTCACTGGGCTACGATGCCAGGTGGGGACGCGTTTTTCGCGCGCTTTTCCGGGTCAACGATTGGGGCCGTAGTTGTCGCGTCGGCTGGTCAACATAACCCTGGATAATCTGGACGATCTGCCGCGCCGCTGCCGACGGTGCGTCTTCTGGGAGCTCGACCCGGTCAGCGGGGAGCGCGCGATCGATTCTGGTGATCCAGCGCTGGAGAAAGAGGCATGGCTCTCCGGCACGCTGCTCGAATGGGGCAGCTGCGGCAAGATCGTGTACGTCGACGGGGTGCCCGCCGGATTCGTCGTCTACAGCCCGCCGCTCTACACCCCCCGTTCGGTGGCCTTCCCCACCTCGCCGGTCAGTGCGGACGCGGTTCTGTTGATGACCGCGCACATCATCCCGGAGTTCTCGGGTGGCGGCCTGGGCCGGATGCTGATCCAGGGTGTGGCCAAGGACCTGACGCGCCGCGGAGTGAAGGCCATCGAGGCCTTCGGCGACCTCAAGTGGGAGGAGCCGAGCTGCGTGGTCCCGGCCGACTACCTGCTTTCCGTAGGTTTCAAGACGGTACGCCCGCATCTGCGGTTCCCCCGGCTCCGGCTGGAGCTGAAGACCGCCGTCTCGTGGCGTGAGGACGTCGAGGTGGCCTTGGAGCGCCTGCTCGGCTCCATGAGCCCGGAACGAGCCCTTCGTCCCGTCTGACGCCTTCTCAGGGCACGACGGCAAGAAACAACGCCAAGACACGACGCCAAACGGAAGCCCCCTGAGCGAATCTCGCCAGGGGGCTTCCGGTTGAAACGGTACGGGCGTCGTCAGATGAGGCCCTCGAGCTCGCGCAGCAGCATGGCCTTCGGCTTGGCGCCGATGATCTGCTTCACGACCTCTCCACCCTTATAGACGTTCAGCGTGGGGATTTGGAGCACACCATAATTGCGCGGGACATCCGGGTTCTCGTCGATGTTGAGCTTGACGATCTCCAGCTTGTCGCCGTGCTCCTTGGCGATCTCCTCGAGGATGGGCGATACCTGACGGCATGGGCCGCACCACTCGGCCCAGAAGTCGACGAGCACGGGCTTGTCGCTCTTGAGGACCTCGGCCTCGAAGGTGGCGTCGGTTACTGCCTTCACGGTGCGCTCCTTAATTGTTGTTCGTGGCCTGCCAGCGTCAGTTGTCGTTCGTGGCCAGCCAGCGCTCGGAGTCGAGTGACGCCGAGCAGCCGGTGCCGGCCGCGGTGATGGCCTGCCGGTAGATGTGGTCGACCACGTCACCCGCGGCGAAGACGCCGTCGATGTTGGTCTCCGTGGTGGGCGCGGACACCTTGACGTAGCCGTCGTCGTCGAGGTCGATCTGCCCCTTGACCAGCTCGGTGCGCGGGTCGTGGCCGATCGCTATGAACAACCCGTCGGTGGCCAGCTCGGATTCCTCGCCGGTCTTGAGGTTGCGCAGCTTGACGGCCTCAACCCGATCGGCGCCGAGGACATCGACGACCTCGCTGTCCCAGACGAAGCGGATCTTGTCGTTCGCGAACGCCCGATCCTGCATGATCTTGCTGGCCCGCAGCTCGTCGCGGCGGTGCACGACGGTGACCATGCGGCCGAAGCGGGTCAGGAACGTGGCCTCTTCCATCGCCGTGTCGCCGCCACCGACGACCACGATGTCCTTGTTGCGGAAGAAGAAGCCATCACACGTGGCACACCAGGAGACACCGCGACCGGACAGCCGCTTCTCGCTGGGCACGCCGAGCTCGCGGTAGCCGGAGCCCATGGCCAGGATGACCGACTTGGCGTAGTAGGTCTCGCTGTGGGTCTTGATCACCTTGGGATTGGCCGCCAGGTCCACTTCGAGGACATCGTCCGCGACCAGCTCGGCGCCGAACCGCTCGGCCTGCTTGCGCAGGTTGTCCATCAGGTCGGGGCCCATGATGCCGTCGGGGAAACCGGGGAAGTTCTCGACGTCGGTGGTGTTCATCAGCGCACCGCCTGCCGTGACCGACCCCTCGAAGACCAGCGGCTTGAGCTCGGCACGCGCGGAGTAAACGGCCGCCGTGTATCCAGCGGGGCCGGATCCAATAATGATCACGTTACGCACGTCGCTCAACGCTCTCACGCCTTCCTCGTCTGCTCTTGCCTGTCGCCTCAACAGATCCTAGGCCGCCGTGATTCCCGGGCTCGTTCTCAACGTACGCCCATAACGAAAGAGCCCGCCGAAGCGGGCTCTGACGTGGGAATCAAGTTACCGGCGGCTCATCAAGCTACCAACTGCCCACCGTGGGCTTGCGCAGGTTCTTGCAGTTGAACGGGTCGACGATGTCGATGCGAAGGGTCTTGGCCGACTTGTTCTTCCAGGAGGTCATGATGACGGCCTCCTGCCCGTTGTACTGCCCCTGGTCGACCGCGAAGACCTTGAGCTTCGTACGGTTCGCCACCCGGTTGACGCACTTGTCGACCCCGTCGACGTCAGAGGAGCCGCCACCCACTATGGGCGCGGGCCCGAAGAAGCTTTCGAGTGGCTGCTTCAACTCCTGGTCGCTGTAGTTGTGCCCGCTGTCGGTAAGCGCGTACGCCTTGCCCCGCTCGGTCACCCTGGTCGGCGACGGCGCGTCAGCGGTCACTCCCTGCTGTCCGGCGACGATGGTGCCGCCACCCGAGAACAGGTTGGTCGAGAGCACCGCGGTGCCCACCACAGCCGCCGCGGCAGCAGCGGCGACCGCGGGCATCGCCCACCGGCGTCGTCGTGCGGCCTTGCGCCCGGCTGGGACGATGGTGCCGTCATCGGAGACCACCCCGAGGCGTACCGGCTCCTGCCGAGGGTCGTTTCCCGGCAGAGGGTCGTTTCCCGGTACCCAGGGAGAGTCCCGCATGAGCTCATCCCAGTTGGGTGGTTCCGCGAGGCCGACACCCCCGCGCCCGGATCCCGCTTCGGCGGCCAGAGCCTTGTCGATGCGCAGTGCGACCCCCATCGGCATAGCCGGAGTCGGAGTCGCCGCGAGCACCTCGCGAACCGCTGCCAGATCGGCCAGTAGCTCCCCACAGGGGTCGCATACCGCGAGATGCTCGCGGACCTGGCGGGCCGTGCCAGCGTCTAGGAGACCCTCGGCCAACTCGGCCAGGATTTCCAGATCGTAGTGCGTATCACCCGTCACGAAGTTCTGCTCCCTTCGCGGATGAGACGCGACTGAGGTCCGATCGGTTCCGCAGATGCGAAAGAATCGGGGCAAGTTTCGCGCGCCCCCGCGCGCACCGGCTCTTCACCGTCCCGCTGGGCACTTCGAGCACCTGAGCTGCGTCTTCGACCGAATAGCCCATCATGTCGACGAGCACAAGCGCGGCCCGCTGGTCTGTAGGAAGCATTTTCAGAGCGGCCGAAACCTCCATCGAAACCTCACGCTCACCCGTCTGATCGGGCATGGGCGTGTCACGCTCGGCGGCCTCGATGAGCTCGTCATCGGCGACCGGTCTGACAGATTTGCGGCGCATCCGGTCGAGGCAGGCATTGACCACGATTCGGTGCAGCCAAGTGGTGACCGCGGCCTCGCCGCGGAACGTGCCCGCCTTCCGGTAAGCGGATACGAAAGCGTCCTGCACGGCGTCGGCCGCCTCGTCGGGATCGCCCAGCGTGCGCAGGGCAACGGCCCACATGCGGTCACGGTGTCTTTTGACGATCTCGCTGAAGGCGTGAGGATCCCCATTGATGTGCGCGGTCAGCAGCTCGGCGTCGGTGACGGCGGGCCGGTCCGCGGATGAAGGTGTATCGGGTGGGGAGTTCACAAGAGGGATTCCTGGGTTATGCCGATCCGGGAGAATGCACCACTACTTCATAGATGGTGCCATGAAACTTGCCCGCATCTGCCGGAAGACGGGTAAACCAGATCAAAACGTACCGCCCACTTGCGGCTTGATCAGGCTTCAAGGTGATCTTCCCGGACCCGTTTTTCTCCTTGGCGACGGTCTTCAGCGAGCCCAGCTCGGGCGCGTCGCCGACCTTCAGCTCGACGCTCGCACCGGACGCTTCGGCCAGCGTAGCCACCACGTCGTCGATCTGCACGGACTTGCCCATGTCGAGCAGCAGACCCACGCCGTCCTTGAGATTGCCCAGGTCGGCGCTGTTGTAGTTCTCGGTCTTCCAGAACGTGCTGGGCTTGCCGTCGATGGCGAGCGGCGCCATCTCGCCCTTCTCCTCCCGGTCGGCGAGCGGGTCGAAGCCGCTCGCCTTCTCCGGCTTGACGACGACCATCGGCTGCGCGGACGCGGAGGCCGAGGCGGTCGGGGAGGTCTCCGCCTGCGGGGCGTTCGGACTGCCCAGGCTGCGGCCGATCGTCCAGGCGCCGACGCCGACCGCGGCGATGACGAGCAGCACCACGACGGTCATCAGCACCCGGTTGAGCATGCTGCCGCCGCTCGGCGCGCGGGGCGGCATGGGCCGGGGCTGCGGGGGCAGCGGCGGGCGCCGCTCGGTCTCGATGCCTTCGGAGTGCGAGGCCGACTGCACCGCCGGGGTCGGGGGATAGGCGATCGGGATGGGCATGGGCCGGGCCACGTTGGCGAGCGCGTCGGCGATCTCGGACGGGCTGGTCAGCGCGGCGTGGCCCTTGCGGGACTCGGGAAGGCAGGCCCTGATGGTGACCGCGTCGAGGTATCCGGGCACTCCGGCGGTGACCTGGCGGGGCGTACAGAAGTGCCCGTCGATCATCGGCGCCGTGGGCAGGCCGGTCTCCTCCTCGTCGCCCGGCCAGTGGCCGGCCAGCCCCGCGTAGAGCAGGCGGCCCAGCCCTTCGGCGTCGTCGAGGGCGGGCTGGTCGGTGGTGAGGCCGGACAGTGCCGCGTCGACCGCGACGCCGAGCACCTTGACCGTGTTACCGGTCGTCCACACCAGGTGCTCGGGGCGCAGGCACAGGTGGTAGAGGTCGGCCTCGTGGGCGTGGGTCAGCGCCTCGGCGGCCTCGGCGACCAGGCCGGCGGCTCGCTCCGGCTCCAGCGGGCCGGCCGCGAGCAGGTCTGACAGGGTGTCGCCGGTCACCCACTCGCTGACCACGTACGAGTGGTCGTCGTGCTCGGCCGCGTCGAACACCTGGGTCAGGCGCGGATCGGTTAGCCTGCTGGCCGCGCGGGCGGCCGTGACCACTTCATGGACGCGGGGAAAGTCAGGGGAGAAGGTGTGGACCGCGACGGGTCGCGCGAGAATCTCGTCGATCGCCTTCCACAGGGTGGCTCCATCGGACTCGCTCACCCTGTCCTCAAGCCGGAAGCGTTCGGCGAGACGGGTGCCGGGTTCGACCGACGACGTGCTCACTGACTGACTCCGCTCGGCCGCTCGGGGGTGCACATGACTCGACTCACCTGCGTGGGGGTGTACCACGTAGGCACGCTATGCCGGGTGGTTCCGCCCACGCCCCTCCTGCTTCCATTCGCGCGTGTCGGCACCATGCTAGTGCCGCGCCGGTTCCACCCGCGTTCTTTACCGGCCTACCCGCCCGGCAACCATCCCAACGATCGAGTTGACCTCCGGGATGCGCATGCGGTGGGCGACGCCCAGGTACAGCAGCATGCCCAGCCCGCCGCCAACGGCCAGCGCGATCAGCGAGTTGAGGAAGGTAAGACCGCCGAACACATTTTGAACCGCCCAGACGGAGACCAGCGCCAGCACCGCGGTGGGCAACGCCGACAGGTACATCCTGGTCAGAGCCATTCCGATCTTCCAGCCACCCAGCCCCCTGACGCGACGGGCGGCGAGAATCCAGGCCCCGCCCGCCCCGATCGTATAGGCGACGGCATAGGCGAAGGCCAATCCCATCACCGCGTAGCGAGCCGACAGCAGGACGTTGAACAGTACCATCAGCAGCGCGTTGACCGCGGTCGTCGCCGCGCCGACGTAAACGGGCGTCCGGGTGTCGCCGAAGCTGTAGAAGACCCGCAGCAGCAACTGGAAGATCGCGAACGGCACCAGCGCCAGGCCGTAGACCTGCAGCACGTTGCCGATGTAGACGGCCGCCTCCGCCGAGGTGGCGCCATGGCCGTACAACGGCACGGTGATCGCCGGGCCGAGCACCATCAGCAGCAGCGACACCGGGACCATCACCGAGCTGATGAGCCGCACGCTCGATCCGAACTCGGAGCGGACCTCGTCGAGCCGCCCGTCTTCCACCGCCCGGCTCATCTTGGGCAGCATCGCCGTGATCACCGAGACGCCGATGACGCCGTAGGGCAGCTGGAAGAGCTGGAAGGCCAGCGTGTACGGGCTGATGCCGTGACCTTGCACCGCGTCGCCCGCCGCGCTGGACAGGTTGGTGGTCAGCATGAAGCCGAGCTGAGTGACCACCACGTAGCCGATGGTCCAGATCCCCGCCCGGCCCATCTCGCCGAGCCGCGCGTTGCGCACGTCGAAGCGCGGCACGAAGGAGAACCCGATCCGCTTGAGCGCGACGATCAGCACGGCGGCCTGCGCCACGATGCCCGCCGTGGTGCCCAGGCCGAGCAGCGCGATCTGGCCGTTGGTGACCTGGGCGATGTCACCGCCGGACTTGCCGGCCACCACGAAGTAGAGCACCAGCACGCAGATGACCACGATGTTGTTGACCACCGGCGCCCACATGGGGGCCGCGTAACGGTCACGCGTGTTGAGAATGGCCCCGGCGACCGCGCCGACGCCGAAGAAGGCCAGCTGCGGCAGGATGAACCGGGCCAGCAGCACCGCGACCTCGAACTTGCGGCTGCCAGGCTCCCAGTCGGTGGTGTAGAGGTCGATGAGCAGCGGGGCCGCCAGCACGGCGAGCACGGCGACGACGAGCAGCGCGACCGTGGCCAGCGTCATGAGGCGCTGCTCGTACGCCCGGCCGCCGTCGTAGTCGCGCTGCTGCGCCTTGACGATCATCGGCACCACGACGCTGCTGAGCACGCCGAGCAGCAGCAGGTCGAGGATGCTGTACGGAATGGCGTACGCGGCGTTGTAGGCGTCGCCCATGGCGAAGGTACCGATCGCGGAGGCGAGCACCATCGTCCGCACGAATCCCGTGACCCTGGACACCATCGTGCCCGCCGCCATGATGGCGCTGGCCCGCAATATGCGGCTCATACGGTCTCACTTTCCCGGCTCTTGGCGGCCCGTGCCAGCCGTCGCTGCGATCTGCGTCGTAGCAACCGTGTCACGACCGCGGCGAGCATAACCGCCAGCGCCGCCCCGACGATCACCAGGGCGATGCCCGTGTAGCCGGTGGTGCGGACGGTCAGCTTGACGGGCTTGCCGTACGGCAGGCCGTTCCTGGTCATGAGCTGAACGCTCACCGTGGCGTCACCGCTGGTCGACGCGTTCATCCGCACCTGGACGCCGTCGTTGCTGCCATTCGGGATCGTCAGCAGCTTCCGCGACTGCGTGGCGTCGATCTGGAGGAGCTCGGGGTTGTTGCTCTTCACATCGATGTAGAGGGCGATCGTGTCACCGATCGCGTTCTTCACGCTGATGGGCACCTGGCCGTTGCTCCCGGCCAGCGTGCGCGGCCGATCGGGGTCGGCGCCGGTGATGGAGATCTTGTTCATCCGGGTCTGGACGGCCTCGTCGATCAGCTTGGTGGCCGCGCGGCCCGCGCGCGTGCTGTTGCGCCAGGACGCGGAGGTCAGCCTGAGCACCGCGGCGTCGAAGTCGGAGTGCTGCTTGGGTGTCTCGGCGATCAGGGCGGTGAGCTGCGCCTTCGCGGCGACGTCCTTGATCGGGCCGAGGTATTTGGCGCTGAGCTCGTCCTTGCGGTCCTGGTCGGTGTAGGTGAGCGCGGCCCTCGGCGTGGGCGTCTTGCTCGGCTTGATCGAGCTGAGCGGGGTCAGCGCCAGCCACGGCAGCCGGTTCGCGGTCTTGAGCAGGGTGTTGACCAGCGTCGGGTTCGGGTCCCAGCGCCGCGAGGGCGCGATGACCAGTGACCTGGGCTTCGTCTGGCCGGGCTCGGCGGCGATCATCGCGGTCTCGGCGATGAAGTGCTGCTTGTTCAGCAGGACCGAGTTCGGGGCGGTGGAATCGGGCTCGAACGTGCGGGTGAGCTCCGGGTCGGCGACCAGCGCGGTGACCGGCCCCTGGACGCTGTCGAGCGTGCTGGCGGCGTCGGGCGTGACCGTGACCGGCTGCTGCTGCGGCGGCAGGTTCGTGGAGTTGAGCAGAACCCGGTCGACCTTGGCGACGGAGAGCAGGTCGAGCGCGTCGGGATCGAGCACGCCCCCGGCCGGCCAGTTCGTGGTCAGCGGCACGTTGCGCTTGAGCAGTTCCGTGGCGACCTGGCCGCCCATCGCGATCGCCTTGCCGGTCTGGCCGTCCAGGCCCTGGTGGGCGAGCGCGGCGACGTCGGGATCGGCGTACGGCGTGGCCACGACCGGGGAGTCGGCCAGCGCGGTGCGCAGCGAGTCGAGCCACTTCGTGGCGTTGGGGTCGGCGGCCTGGTTCTTGCCCTTGAGCCGGTGCGGCTTGGACAGGGCCTGTACGTCGTCGAGGAGCGCGGGGTCGAAGAACCAGGTGACGCTCTTGGGCGCGGTCGAGGCGATGCCCGCCAGCTGGGCGAGCCGGCCCTTGCCGGTCAGTTGCGCGCCCAGCTTGTCGTCGACGAAGTTGTCGTTCTCGGCGCGATGCGCCTGGTCGATGATGGGCAGGGCGATGGCCAGCCGGTTGACCGGCAGTTTCTGGGGCGTCGGCGGCGCGTACGTCAGGTAGGTGCGCTGCGTGGAGATCGGCACGTTGAACCGGGCCACGTCGACGGCTATGGGATAGACGCCGAACGACGTAAGCCCGAGCTGCACGGGCGTCCGGATGATCTCGAAGGTCTTGGACGCGCCCGCCTCCAGGGCGGGGAGCAGCACGGCCGAGCTGACCGCGACGTTCCCTGGCAGAGTCGCCGGGTTCTGGTCGGACTGGTAGGCGGTCATGGTGGCGCGGTCGGTGAACTTCTGCCCTGTGTACAGCAGCCGGACGCTCAGCCCGGTCAGCGTCTCGCCCATGTCGTTACGGACTGTGCCAGTGATCTTGATCGGCGTGGTCGAGCTCGGCGGCGCGTCGGGCGTTATGGAGGTGATCGCGATGGCCATCGACTCCCTGCTGGCCGTCGCGGCGGTCGTGCCCGGCGTCTTCACGGCAGCCGTACTCGGCGTCGTCGCGACCGTAGGCGCGAGCAACGCGGCGGAGAGAACGGCGAGGAGCGTGGCCTTACGGATCACGCGTCCGCCCGAGCTGGAGTACGACGCACGCCCGCAATGGTACGGGTTCAGTGCCGCGTCGCGACCGCCTGACGACTTCCTCGAGGTCGTGGGACACGCAGGTTCACCGTCTTGCCACGCAGGAGTGTCAGCAGGTCAAGGGCGCGCATGGTGAGGGCCGTGTGGCGCTCGCCGGTGGCCGTGAAGATCGCATCGGCATCGGCGCGTAGCCGGTCGTCCACCACCATGGCCAGGCCGTCGGGCAGCAGCAACGGGCTGACGAGCCCGGCCGCGTAGTCGGTGGCGGAATTGACCAGGAAATCCGGGGCGAGCCGTACATTCCGCACGCCGAGCGCCCCGCCGACGGCCCCGGGCTGCGGCGGATCGGAGACGGCGGAGACGACGGCGACGACGACCTCGCGGCCGATTCTCGTGGCGACCTCGAACACCGTGACGGCCACGCACCGCTCGGGCGCGGCGGAGACCGCATCAGGTAGCTCGTCCACGCAAGTCATGGGGCGCGGAAGGCGTACGATCTCATGATGGACCTGGTGTGCGAGGAGCCAGCGGTGGATCGCGAGGGCGTCCTTCATAGAAGACCTCCTTGCCTGGTTCCATGGCCCCGACGGTCCCCTGACCGACGGTAACCCCGACTGGATGTGGCTCGGGGGATATGTTCCGGAATCAAAGGACCTACCCAGCTTGTCCGACTCAAATCTGACCGAAAGCCAGCAGCGGGCCATGAATGACCTGTTCCGCAAGATCGCTCCGGTGGCCGACGAGCTCGGCCGGTTGTTCGCCGCGAAGGGGCACGAGCTGGCCCTCGTCGGCGGCCCGGTGCGCGACCTCCTGCTCGGCCGCGTGGGCAACGATCTCGACCTGACCACCGACGCCCGGCCCGAACGGGTCCTCGAGCTGGTCAGGGACTGGGCCGACTCGGTCTGGACGATCGGCATCGACTTCGGCACGGTCGGCGTGCGCAAGGGCGGCTCGCTGCTGGAGATCACCACCTACCGCAGCGAGTCGTACGACCCCAAGTCCCGCAAGCCTGACGTCATGTACGGCGAGACGCTGGAGGCCGACCTGGAGCGGCGCGACTTCGCGGTCAACGCGATGGCAGTGCGGCTGCCGGCGCACGGGTTCGTCGACCCCTACGGCGGCTTGACCGACCTGGCGGCCAAGCTGCTGCGCACGCCGGGCACGCCGGAGCAGTCCTTCGACGACGACCCGCTGCGCATGCTGCGCGCCGCCAGGTTCGCCTCGCAGCTCGGCTTCACGGTCGACGCCAAGGCGATCCAGGCGATGACCGACATGGCGGAGCGCATCGAGATCGTCTCGGCCGAACGCATCCGCGACGAGCTCGACAAGCTGATCTGCGGCACCTACCCGCGCGAGGGCCTGCGGCTGCTGGTCGAGACCGGGCTGGCCGCGCACGTGCTGCCCGAGCTGCCCAAGCTGCGCCTGGAGATCGACGAGCACCACCGGCACAAGGACGTCTACGAGCACACGCTGACCGTCCTCGACCAGGCCATCGCCCAGGAGGACGACGGCAAGCCCGACCGGATCCTGCGCTGGGCCGCGCTCCTGCACGACATCGGCAAGCCCAAGACGCGGCGGCACGAGGTGGGCGGGCGGGTCTCCTTCCATCACCACGAGGTGGTGGGGGCGCAGATGACCAAGAAGCGCATGGCCGAGCTCAAGTTCCCCAAGGACGTGTCGGCCGACGTGTCGCAACTGGTAGAGCTGCACCTGCGCTTCCACGGCTACGGCACGGGCGAGTGGACCGACAGCGCGGTGCGCCGCTACGTGCGCGACGCCGGTCACCTGCTCGACCGGCTGCACAAGCTGACCAGGGCCGACTGCACGACCCGCAACAAGCGCAAGGCGACCGTCCTGTCGCGTACGTACGACCAGTTGGAGGAGCGCATCGCCCGGCTGGCCGACGAGGAGGAGCTGGCCAAGATCCGCCCGGAGCTCGACGGCAACGAGATCCAGCGGATCCTCGGCGTCGGTCCCGGGCCGGTGGTCGGGCAGGCGTACAAGTTCCTGCTGGAGCTCCGGCTGGACAAGGGCATGGTCGGCAAGGAGACCGCCGCCGAGGCGCTGCTGGAGTGGGCGCGGGAGACCGGCGCGGCGCCCGCTTGATCAGGCCGTGAGCCCGCGTGGCGGCCGCCTGATCAGTGGGAGGCCGCGGCGCGCGGCGTCGGGGTGATCATCCGGTAGATCAGGGCGCCCGCCAGGTAGCCGGCCGCGACGATCACCACGGCCGCGTACGACTTGCCGTTGCTGGGCAGGATCCCCGCCGACAGGGCCGCGGCCAGCACGTACATGCCGTTGAAGAGCATGTCGTAGATCGAGAAGGCGCGTCCCAGGTAGGCGTCCTCCACGTCGCGCTGGACCGTGACGTCGGCGCAGATCTTGACGCTCTGCCCGGCGATGCCGAGCACGAACCCGGCGACCGGCAGGCTCCACGCCTGGAACGGCGCGACCAGCACCGCCGTGAGCACGCCGGCCGCGGCCAGCGCGATCGACACCCACCGCTCGATGGTGAACCGCTCGGTGGCATACGGCGTGATGATCACCGCGAGGAAGTAGCCGACACCCGAGGTGGCCACGACCAGGCTGATCCCGCGCAGCGCCATCTCGGAGTCGCCGCCGGAGAAGTAGTAGCGGTAGAGGATGATGCCGAGCGCGGTCGCCATGCCGTACATGAACCGGTGCGTGGCCATCGCGCCCATCGTGGCGGCGGCTCTGCGATGGCTCACCAGGTGCTTGGCGCCGTCGACGAGGCCGACGAGCACGTTGCGCACGGCCTCGCGGGCCTGCGGGCGCCCGGGGTCGAAGGAGGGGCCGAGCAGCGAGCGTTCCATGGTGCGGGCGATCAGCGCGCTGAGCCCGAAGACCGTGCCCGAGACGACCAGGAGCAGCGCCACGCCCAGGTCGCCGCTGCCGAAGACCTCGCGCAGCAGGAAGCCCACCCCGGCGCCGACGAACGTCATGACCGTGCCCGAGGTGGGCACCACCGCGTTGGCGGCCATCAGCCGGTCCTCCGGCACCACGTGCGGCAGCGACGCGCCGAGCGCGGCCAGGAAGAACCGGTTGACCGCGAGCACGCCGAGCGCGGCCGCGTAGAAGACCGGGTCGGGCACGCCGACGGCGACCAGCGCAGCCGCCACGAGCAGCAGCGCGCCGCGCACGAGCGGCGCGACGACGAGGATCTGCCGCCGCGACCACCGGTCGATGAAGACGCCGACGAACGGCCCCAGGATGCTGTACGGCAGCAGCAGCACGGCCAGCCCGGCGGCGACCTGCAGAGCCGTGGTCTGCGACTCCGGGCTGAAGAAGGCGAATCCGGCCACGCCGAACTGGAAGATCCCGTCGGAGAACTGGGACACCAGCCGCGTACCGAACAGCCGTCGGAAGTCCCGGCCCTTCTGGACCACACGAAGATCGGCGACGAAAGACACGCAGTCAGCCTACTTCCGCCTGATTCACAGGTTGGTACAGCAGGTATTCATCGGTATCCAGTGGCCATCATGATCACGTACGCTTCGTAGCGTGACGATGGAAGAACAGGTGGTGTTGGTCGACAGCGAGGGCAACGCGATCGGCACCGCACCCAAGACCTCGGTGCACGGCCAGGAAACCCCGCTCCACCTGGCGTTCTCCAGCTACGTGTTCGACCAGGACAGTCGCGTGCTGCTCACCAGGCGCGCCACGCACAAGCTCACCTGGCCGGGCGTGTGGACCAACAGTTGCTGTGGCCACCCGCTACCCGGCGAGCCCCTGGACCACGCGGTCATCCGCAGGCTCTCCTATGAGCTCGGCCTGACCGTCGACCGGGCGGACCTCATGCTGCCGACGTTCACCTACCGCGCGGTCATGCCCAACGGCATCGTCGAACACGAACTCTGCCCCGTCTACCGCGTGATGGTGGACACCTCGGCCACCCCGAACCCGGAGGAGGTGGACGAAGTCCGATGGATGCCCTGGAAGGAGTTCGCGGACGGCGTCCTGAGCACCTTGCTGGCGATCAGCCCGTGGTGCCGCGAACAGGTCCCCATGCTGAACGAGCTGGGCACCAATCCTCTGGACTGGCGCCCGGCCCCACTGAAGGACCTGCCTCCGGCCGCCCGAAGCGCCGCCCGAAGCACCGCTCAACCGGCCAACGGACGATGAGGCGCCGCACGGCGCCTCATCACAGACCTATCTGTCCACCTCGCCGCGGATGAACTTCTCGACGTAGTCGCGTGCCTCGTCGTCCGAGTACTGGATCGGCGGTGACTTCATGAAGTACGAAGACGCGCTCAGGATCGGCCCCCCGATCCCGCGGTCGAGCGCGATCTTGGCAGCCCGCACCGCGTCGATGATGATGCCCGCCGAGTTGGGCGAGTCCCACACCTCAAGCTTGTACTCCAGGCTGAGCGGCGTGTCGCCGAACGACCGCCCTTCCAGCCGCACGTAGGCGAACTTCCGGTCGTCGAGCCACGGCACGTGGTCCGACGGGCCGATGTGCACGTCGGCTCTGGCCATCTCGTGCGGGATCTGCGACGTGACCGCCTGCGTCTTGGAGATCTTCTTCGACTGGAGGCGCTTGCGCTCCAGCATGTTCATGAAGTCCATGTTGCCGCCGAAGTTGAGCTGGTACGTGCGCAGCAGCTCGACCCCGCGGTCCTCGAACAGCTTGGCCAGCACGCGGTGCGTGATGGTGGCGCCGACCTGCGACTTGATGTCGTCGCCGATGATCGGCACACCGGCCTCGGTGAACTTCTCCGCCCATTCCGGGTCGGAGGCGATGAACACCGGCAGCGCGTTGACGAACGCCACCTTGGCGTCGAGCGCGCACTGGGCGTAGAACCGGTCGGCCGCCTCGGAGCCCACCGGCAGGTAGGACACCAGGACGTCCACCTGGTTCTCGCGGAGCACCTGTACGACGTCGACCGGCGACTCGTCGGACTCCTCGATGATCTCCCGGTAGTAGTCGCCAAGGCCGTCGAAGGTATGGCCGCGCTGGACGACGATCCCGGTCGGCGGCACGTCCATGATTTTGATCGTGTTGTTCTCGCTGGCACCGATCGCCTCGGACAGGTCGCGGCCGACCTTCTTGGCGTCGACGTCGAACGCGGCGACGAACTCGACGTCGCCCACGTGATAGTCGCCGAACTTCACGTGCATCAGGCCCGGCACCCGTATGTCCGGGTCAGCGTCCTTGTAATAGTGAACGCCCTGAACCAGCGAAGACGCGCAGTTGCCAACACCGACAATGGCTACGCGAACCGAACCCATCGCACTCGCTCCCTTACTCATCAGTTGATCTCTCAGGGTTCTCCTCAGAGGAGCCCCGTCTTTCCGTCGCGATCAGCTCGTTCAGCCAGCGCACCTCGCGTTCGACCGATTCGAGACCGTGACGTTGCAGTTCGAGCGTGTAGCTGTCGAGGCGCTCCCGGGTGCGGGCCAGGGCGGTCCGCACGCTGTCGAGCCGTTCCTCCAGGCGGCTGCGGCGGCCTTCGAGGATTCGCAGCCTCACCTCCGCCTCCGTGTGCCGGAAGAACGCGAAGTGGACGCCGAAGCTCTCGTCCTCCCACGCGGACGGCCCCGCCTGCGTCAGCAGGTCCTGGAGCCGTTCCTTGCCCTCCGCGGTCAGCTTGTAGACGATCTTCGAGCGGCCGCCGACGATCGTGGTGGGCGCCGGCTGCTCCTCCACGATGAAGCCTTGCTCCAACAGTGATCGCAGACAGGGGTAGAGCGACCCGTAGGAGAACGCGCGGAACATGCCCAGCAAGGCGTTGAGCCGTTTGCGCAGCTCATAGCCGTGGAGCGGCGTCTCGTGCAGCGACCCGAGCACGGCCAGCTCCAGCACTCTGCCCTGTCCGCTGGCCACTGGAACCGCCCCCTCTCGCGTCGATGTATCGAGCCGATACATCCCGATGATACGTCGAGCCGCTATATCGCCGCAATTAACGACTTTGCCAAGCCGTTGGGATGATTCAGCAAAACGCCGTAGTCTGGCGCTCATGTGGTCACAGCGAAGGGTGGTGGATTGCGGCCTTGTGAAGCGAGCCGTAGTCGAACCCCTGCGCTCCGGGCGTACTTCTCCCGGGGCGGTCTGTGACGCACGCCCATACCTCCTTCGCGCGGCACGCCACGTCGGCGTACCGACCGAACACCTCTGCCCGGGGTGCGAGAAGGGGAACGTCACCAACGAGACTTATGTCTACGGGGATTCGCTCAAGAGTCAGTCCGGTGCGGCAAAGATCGCGTCGCAACCCGTCGAGATGGCTCATGATTACGACGAGTTCCGGGTGTACGTCGTCGAGGTCTGCCAAGGTTGTTCCTGGAACCACCTGACAGCGTCGTTCGTCCTCGGCAACAGACCGCCGGATCTCGTCGGGCGACCGTAGAAGACCGAGGACGGCGAGGCGCCCCACGCCCATCCGCCGTGCTATCCGACGACGTTGTGAGGACGTGTGAGTAACAGCAGCAATGAGGGGACGGGCCGGCCGGGAAGGCGCCGTCGCTCCAACTCATCCCGTTCTATGCCCCAAGAGATCTCGCCGCAAACTGGCGAGGCGGGTTGGAGCGGACCGCCGCAGCGTCGTCCGGAAGCCGCCTACGAGCAGACCGGCGCGATGGCCGCCCAGCCATACCCCGGCCCACAGCAACCCGGCCCACAGCAGCCGGGTCCACAGCAACCGGCCCCGCGCGCCCCCGAGCCCCGCGAGCCGGGACGGCGCCAGGCGGTTCCCCGCGAGCCCGGGCGGCGTCAGAGCGGGCGTGAAGGCGCGCCCCGTACGGGCGGCGACAATGACACCCGCGCCCGCAGCAACCAGGAGACCATGGTCAGCGACGCGCCCAGGCGGGCGCGCGGGCGAGGTTCCGGCGGCCCTCAAGGACCTAGTGGCCCCGGCGGTCCCGAGGGCCCGGAGCGGCCCGAGAACGAGCGGCCGAAGTGGCGCCGCTTCATCCCCAGCTGGAAGATCGTCATGGCCTCGATGACGGTCCTCGCGGCCGGCATCTTCGGCATGATCGCGGTGGTCTACGTCAACACCACGGTGCCCGACGACAGCGACACGCAGGCTGGGGCGATCGCACAGGGCAGCACCGTCTACTACGCAGACGGCAAGCACATCATCGCCAAGCTCGGCACGCCCCGGAAGATCATCCGTTACGACCAGATGTCCCAGGAGCTCAAGGACGCCACGGTGGCCATCGAGAACGATACGTTCTACGAGGACTCCGGCATCTCCATCTCCGGCATGGCGCGCTCGCTGTACATGACCGCGACGGGCCAGCAGTTGCAGGGCGCCTCGACGATCACCCAGCAGATGGCCCGCGGCTACTACGGCGGCCTCAGCTCGGAAGTCTCGATCAAGCGCAAGGTCAGCGAGATCTTCATCGCGGTCAAGCTCAACCAGACGAAGTCCAAAGAAGATATCCTGAAGACCTACCTCAACACCGTCAACTTCGGCCGGGCCTACGGCGTCGAGGCGGCAGCCGAGGCGTACTTCGGCAAGGGCAAGAAGGCCTCGAACCTCACCCTGTCGCAGGCGGCCTACCTGGCCGCGCACATCCAGACGCCGAGCTGGGGCTCCGAGGATCCCGCGCTCAAATACCGCTGGCAGACCGTCCTGACCTACATGGGCAAGCAGTGGCCGGACAAGTACGGCGCGGCCGTGAAGACGGCGAAGTGGCCCAAGATCAGGAAGGCCAACACCGACGACGCCATGGCGGGCATCAACGGCTACATGGTCGAGGCGGTGAAGCGGGAGCTCCAGGCGCGCGGCATCACCGAGGACGTCATCGAGAGCAGTGGCTACAAGATCATCACCACCTTCGACATGAAGCTCATGCAGGCCGCCCAGACCGCGGTTCGCGGCGCGACAGGGAACATGTCGAAGGAGTTCCACACGAGTCTCGCCGCCGTGGACCCCAAGTACGGCCGCGTGGTGGCCTTCTATGGGGGCACCGACTATCTCAAGGACCCGTGGAACGAGCCCTTCGACTCCGCGAAGCAGGCCGCCTCCGCGTTCAAGCCCTACGTCCTGGCCGCCTGGTTGAAGGCCGGGAAATCGATCAACAGCTACGTGCCGGGCAACGTGACGGTGCCGAAGGAGCTGCCTGGGCAGCAGCCCGGCGGATTCAAGAACAGCCACAGCGTGGGCGCCTCGATCGACGTGGTCAAGGCGACCGCGCAGTCCGTCAACACCGCCTACGTGTCGATGGCGTTCGCGCTGCCCGACAAGATCGACGACGTCAAGAGCCTCGTCGAGGCGGCCGGGTTCAGCGAGAAGCGCATGGACGATGACGTCAAGGCTCACGGCTACGGGTTCGCCATCGGCAGCGCACCGGTGACCGCCGTGGAGCAGGCGGCCGGATACTCGATCTTCGCCAACGCCGGCAAGTACACCAAGTATCACGTGGTGAAGGAGATCAGGCTGAACGGGCAGGTTGCCTACCCGGAGCAGAAGGCCGTCAAGAACGTGATCAGCCCCGAGGCCGCCGCCGACGCGACGGTCGCCATGGAAGAGGTGCTGAAGAGCGGCACCGCGCGGGGCAAGGGCCTGGGCAACCGCCCGGCGGCGGGCAAGACCGGCACGAACAACGAGGAGAAGGAAGCCTGGTTCGTCGGTTACACCCCGCAGCTCTCTACGGCGGTGGGTATGTACCGCGAGGTGTGCAAGACGAAGAAGGGCAAGATCATCCAGCCCATCAACTCGAACTGCCCCAACACCCCGGGGGGCAAGCCCCACAAGAGATACAACATCAACAACCCCTACACCAGGGCGTATGAGACGACGCTGGGCTTCGAGGGTGCGGACACGCCCACGACGATCTGGCGCGCGTTCATGACCGCCGCGCTGGAGAACAAGCCGGTCGAGCAGTTCCCCGGCAGGTCTGACATCGGGCAGCCGGACAACATCGTGCCGAGTCCCACGCCCACACCCACGCCGACCGAAGACGACCCGTCCCTCGACAACCAGGACCCCAACGCCAACTGCGGCGTCGTCCCGCCGTGCACCGACGACGACCAGATCATCACGGTCGACCCCAACGAGAACGGCACGCAGCAGCAGGACGACGGCGGCGGTTTCGACGGGCGGGGCAGTCAGGGGGCGAACCCGGTCATGATTCCCCAGCCGACGACGACCAGACGCGAGGACTGGTGAAGTCGAGCACCGAGGTCCGCCCGCCGCTCGAGACGCGGGCCGTGCCGTACCTTCCCCTGGGGCTGTTCGCGGCCCTGGGGGCCACACTCGCCTACATCGTGCGGCTGCCGTGCCGCACGGGCGGGTGGAACGACCAGGTGTCCACGTACACCAACTTCTGTTACACCGATATCTACCCGCTCTACTTCGACCGGCAGCTGGCGACCCAGAACCCTTACTTCGCCGACGTGCCGTTCGACAAGCACGTCGAGTACCCGGTGGTCCTCGGCGAGGTCATGCAGGTGATCAGTTGGATCGCCCGCTGGCTGGAGCGCGACGTGGTCGCCCAGGCGGTCAAGTTCTACGACATCACCGTCGTCCTGCTCGGCGTCTGCCTGGTGGCCGGCGTGCTGCTGATGGCGGCGGTGGCCGGGCCGACGAGGCGGTGGGACGCGCTCTGGTACGCGCTCGCCCCTTCGGTCATCCTGGCCGCCTACATCAACTGGGACCTGGTCGCCGGCGCGCTGTCGATGGGCATGCTGCTGGCCTGGGCCCGGCGGCGGCAGGTGCTGGCGGGCGTGCTGCTCGGCCTGGCGATCGCGACGAAGTTCTACCCGCTCATGTTCGTCGGCGCGCTCCTGCTGCTCACCATGCGCACCGGGCGCTGGCGGCCGTTCCTCGTCACGATGGCCGCGACCGCCGGGGCGTGGCTGGCGGTCAATCTGCCGTTCATGGTGCTGGCCTGGGACGGCTGGCGCCGGTTCTACGTCTTCTCCGAGGAACGCGGCGTCGACTGGGGCTCGCCCTGGCTGTTCTTCCAGAACAAGGGCTGGCCCATCCTGGGCGACACCGATGTCAGCAAACTGGGCATGCTCTCGCTGGGCCTGCTGTGCCTGGGCATCGCGGTCCTCACGCTGGCCGCGCCGCACCGGCCGCGGCTGGCGCAGATCTGCTTCCTCGCGCTGGCCGCGTTCATGATGACGAACAAGGTCTGGTCGCCGCAGTTCGTCCTGTGGCTGGTGCCCTTCGCGGTGCTGGCCAGGCCCAACTGGAAGCCGATCGGGCTCTGGCAGATCGCCGAGATCTGGTATTTCTGCGCGATCTGGCTCTATTTGCTCTCCCAGTCTCCGGTCAGCCGTGCCGACCTGGGCATCGGGGACAACACCTACTTCACCGCCGTCTGGGGACGGATCATCGCCATCGCCATCATGATGGCGTTCGTGGTGCGTGACATCCTGCGTCCGGACAAGGACGTGGTACGGCAGGCAGGCATCGACGACCAGGCCGGCGGGGTCTTCAACGAGGCGCCGGACCGGTTCACTCTTCGCTCCGCCTAGCCATGATCACCCGCTCGGTCGATCGCGACGCGGCGTTGCTCTGGCTCGCCTCGCGGGCCGGGCTGCTGGTGGCGACGTTATTCGGCGTCACGCTGCACGACTACCTGGGTACGTGGAAGAAGTGGGACGCCGGGCTGTTCATCACGATCGCCGAGCACGGCTACGACGGCGATCCCGGTCAGCCGCCCGACGCCGGGCTGCCCGCCTTCTTCCCCGGCATGCCGCTGGCGATGCGGGTGGTCCACCTGGTGGTGCCGGACTGGACGGCCTGCGGGTTGATCGTCTCGCTGGCCGCCGGGTTGGTGGCCATGACGGCACTGGCCAGGCTGACCGAGCTGGAAGGCGGCTCGGGGTGGGCCGCCGTGGTCGGGCTGCTGCTGTTCCCGACGGCCGTCTTCCTTGCCGCGGGCTACAGCGAGGCGCTGTTCCTGGCGTTCGCGATCCCCGCCTGGCTGGCCGCCCGGCAGCGCCGCTGGCCGCCGGCCGTCGCCCTGGCCGCGGGCGCCTCCTGCGTACGCATCACCGGGCTGTTCCTGGCGGTCGCGTTGATCGTGGAGTTCGTCACCAGCAGGCAGCCCGTACGGCAGGCGCCGTGGCTGCTGGTCCCTTTTCTGCCCCTGGTGGCGTACTCGTTCTTCCACTACAGCCGCTCGGGCGACTGGCTCGCCTGGAAGCACGCCCAGGAGGCCGGCTGGGGACGGCAGATGGTGTGGCCGTGGCAGGCGTGGACCACCACGTGGCGCCAGGCCATGGGCACGGGCGACTTCGCCGTTGCCTTCCGCATGGAGCTGGCCGGCGCGGTGGTGGCCGTGGCCGCGCTGGTCTGGCTGCTGGTGATGCGCAGGTGGAGCGAGCTGGTCTACACGGGGTTACAGGCGGGCGCGCTCATGACCTCGGCCTATTACCTGTCGATCCCGCGCTCGCTGCTGCTGTGGTTTCCGCTGTGGGTGGCGTTCGGCCGGCTGGCGGCCAAGCACCAGTGGGTGATCGTGGTGTACGCCCTGGTGTCGGGGCCGCTCATGCTGCTCGACGCGGTCCGCTTCCTGAGCGGTGCCTGGGCAGGATGACCTCTATACCCACTCCCCAGACTTGGTAATCCAGGGAAGTTATCCACAGGCTGTGTGTATTCGCTAGAGATTCTTCCTCAGGAACGCGATGTCGTCGGCCTGGCCCTCGCCGGGCGTCTCCACGACGATGGGCGCCTCGGCCGCGCGGCAGACCGCCAGGATGAGCTCGGGGTCGATCTTCCCGTTGCCCAGGTTGGCGTGGCGGTCGGCGCCGGAGTCGAACTCGTCGCGCGAGTCGTTGCAGTGCACCAGGTCGATCCGGCCGGTGATCGCCTTGACCCGGTCGACCAGGTCGAGGAGCTCCTCGCCGCCCGCGTGCGCGTGGCAGGTGTCGAGGCAGAAGCCCACGTCGAAGCCGTCGAGCGCGTCCCAGAGCCGGGCGATGCGGTCGAGCTTGCGGGCCATCGCGTTGTCGCCGCCCGCGGTGTTCTCGATCAGCACCGGGATCGGGCACTCCATGCGCTCGAACACCTTGCGCCAGTTGTCGAACCCGATCTGCGGGTCGTCGTTCTTGTTCAGATGGCCGCCGTGCACGATCAGGCCCTTGGCGCCGAGCCCGGCGGCCGCCTCCAGATGCTGGGCGAGCAGCTTACGGCTCGGAATCCTGATGCGGTTGTTGGTGGTGGCCACATTGATCAGGTAGGGGGCGTGGATGTAGATGTCGACGCCCTCGACCGGCTCGGCGGGCAGCACGGGCTTCTTGTAGCCCTGTGGATCGCCCAGGAAGAACTGCACCACCTCGGCGCCGATCGCGGCGGCGTGGGCGGCGGGGTCGTCCTGACCTACGTGAGCTCCGATGCGCACCATGTCACGAGCTTATCCGTTTGGCGAAGGAGGCTCAGGGAAGTCGCCGGACGCTTCCTACGCGAGGAGAACGACATGACGCGCTGGAGTTGGCGCTCACTGATCTTCTTAATCTATGTGCTCGTAGGCATCTACGTGGCCTGGGTCTACCACTACATCACCCCGGGGATCCTCAGGGACATCGCCGAGGCGCTGCTCGCGGTCTTCCTCTGGTTCCTGGTGCTGCTGGGTGTGGATCTGCATATCGGCAAGTGATCCGAGGCGCACGGTCCCGGCCCGGCCGGGACCGTTTCTCACGGCAGGAGGCCGATTACGGCAGGAACCCGCCGTGGGCGATGCCGAGCGCGACCCCGACGAACGACGCCACCAGTCCCATGATGTTGAGCGAGCGCTGCGGCGTGGTCACGGAGACGTACTGGGAGTAGAGCCCCATTCCAAACCCGAGCGTGCCGAACCACGACGAGATCGGGTGGGCGGTGACGAAGAACGTCGAGACGAAGGCCACCAGACCGCAGAGGAAGGTGGCGATGGCCAGGATGTTCTCGATCGGGTGCGGCGTTCCGTCGGTGTTGAGTGTGAGTCTGAACCGCTGGCTCTCCGGAGGTTGAAGGATGTGCGGCACTGCTGTCACCCCCATGGTTTCCTACAGGTCCTTCCCATCCACGCGCGGCTGGTAACCTGGTCAAGCTGCGTTGTGATGGGTGATCCATCAGCCTGAGCCGCCGAAAGGGGCGTCCGGGTTCTGACGTCAGCGTCCTCCTGTCACGGCAGAGTGTCGTGACCGCAAAAGTCCAGAGGAGGTTGGAGTCCCGCATGCGTCGTTACGAAGTAATGGTCATCCTGGACCCTTCGCTCGATGAGCGCACTGTGGCGCCGTCCCTCGACCAGTTCCTCACCGTGGTCCGCAATGACGGCGGCACCGTGGAGAAGGTCGACGTCTGGGGCCGTCGTCGTCTCGCCTATGACATCGACAAGAAGTCTGAAGGCATCTACGCCGTCATCGACATGTCCGCGGAGCCCGCGACTGTCAAGGAGCTCGACCGGCAGATGAACCTCAACGAGGGCATCCTGCGCACCAAGGTTCTCCGCCCCGACGTGCACTAAGCAGCCGTTGCCCGGCTTTTTGTCGGGCGGCAGCCGTACTCTGAGCCGTAACCCAAAGCGAAGGCGTGCAGGAAGGCGAGCGCTAGCCATGGCAGCAGGCGACACCGTAATCACCATCGTCGGCAATCTTGTCGATGACCCGGAGCTGCGCTTCACCCCCACGGGTCAAGCCGTGGCTCGATTCCGCATCGCGTCCACTCCGCGGTTCATGGACCGCCAGACCAACGAGTGGAAGGACGGCGAAAGCCTCTTTCTGACCTGCAACGTGTGGCGGCAGGCGGCGGAGAACGCCGCCGAGAGCCTGCAGCGCGGCATGCGGGTCATCGTGCAGGGGCGGCTCAAGCAGCGGTCTTACGAGACCAAGGAAGGCGAGAAGCGCACGGTCTACGAGGTCGAGGTCGACGAGGTCGGCCCGTCTCTGCGCAACGCCACCGCCAAGGTCAACCGCACCACCCGTCAGGGTGGTGGCGGCGGCGGGGGTGGCGGCTTCGGCGGCGGCCCCGCTGACGACCCGTGGGCCTCCGCGTCGCCCGCTCCGCCCCAGGGCGGCGGCGGTTTCGGCGGCGGTGGCGGCGGTGGTGGCGGCGGCTACCAGGGCGGCGGCCAGCAAGGCGGCGGCTCCGGTGGCTTCGGCGGCGGCAGCGGCAACAGCAACGACTTCAGCGACGAACCGCCTTTCTAACGTCGAAGAAGACCGCAAGGTCCATAAGTTCACCAGCTCGAGTCCATTCCCGCTTGACGGCGGGGCTCTGAAAGGAGCACCACGATGGCAAAGCCGGCACTGCGCAAGCCCAAGAAGAAGGTTTGCCTGTTCTGCCACGACAAGATCTCCTACGTCGACTACAAGGACACGGCGCTGCTGCGGAAGTTCATCTCCGACCGCGGCAAGATCCGTGCCCGCCGGGTGACGGGCAACTGCACCCAGCATCAGCGTGACGTGGCGACCGCGATCAAGAACGCCCGTGAGGTGGCACTGCTGCCCTACACGAGCACCGCGCGCTAGGGAGGACTGTCGATATGAAGCTCATCCTCACCAACGAGGTCTCCGGCCTCGGCACCCCTGGCGACGTCGTCGAGGTGAAGGACGGCTACGGCCGTAACTTCCTCATCCCGCGCGGCTACGCGATGCGCTGGACGCGTGGCGCCGAGAAGCAGATCGAGTCCATCAAGAAGGCTCGTGACGCTCGCGAGATCCGCGACCAGGGCACGGCCAAGGAGGTCGCCGGCCAGCTCGGCGCCCTTCGCGTCCGCCTGGTCACCCGCGCGGGCGACACCGGTCGCCTGTTCGGGTCGATCACCACGGGTGACATCGCCGATGCCGTCAAGGCCGCCGGCGGTCCCATCCTCGACCGCCGCCGCATCGAGATCGTCAACCCGATCAAGAGCGTCGGCTCGCACAAGGTCAGCGTCAAGCTGCACCCCGAGGTCTCGGCGTCGGTCGACGTCGAGGTCGTCGCCGGCTGACGACTCTCAGCTCCGCCGCTGCCCCCTCTCGCTCGCGAGAGGGGGCAGCGCTGTTATGAGCGCAGGTGGGGGACATGGTTTCCGGCAGCGTAGGATTTGCTCGTTCTTCCCGCGCTCCTTACCCGGAGGCCCTCACCCATGGCCCGATCCTCGATGCTGCTGGCCCTCGGCGCGCTCGCGGCGGCCGTCGCCTGCGCCCCCGTCGACACCCCGTCGAGCACCGCCTCGCTCAGCCCCACGGCGTCCGCCGCGTCCACCGCGTGCACCAAGGACCAGCTCAAGCTCGTCAACGCCGGCAAGCTGACGATCGGCACCGACAAGCCCGCCTTCGAGCCGTGGTTCAAGGACGACGACCCGAGCAACGGCCAGGGCTTCGAGAGCGCGGTGGCGTTCGCCGTCGCGGGTGAGCTCGGGTTCGACCGCAGCGAGGTGCAGTGGAGCACGGTCAAGTTCGACTCGGCCTTCGCACCGGGCGCCAAGCAGTTCGACTTCGACGTCAACGAGGTCTCGATCACGCCCGACCGGGCCAAGGCGGTCGACTTCAGCCACGGCTACTACACGGTCAAGCAGGCCGTCGTGGCCATCGAGGGCGGCAAGTTCGCCGCGGCGAAGAGCCTGGCCGAGCTCAAGGATGCCAAGATCGGCGTGCAGGTCGGCACGACCTCTCTCAACGCGGTCAAAGAGGTCATCAAGCCGGCCAGCGACCCGAATGTCTACAACGATCAGATCGACGCCATCAACGCGCTGAAGAACAAGCAGGTCGACGCGATCGTCGTGGACCTGCCCACGGCCTTCTACGTGACGGCCGCCCAGGTCGAGAAGTCGAAGATCGTCGGCCAGTTCAGCTCGACCGGCGGCACGCCCGAGGAGTTCGGCCTGGTCATGGAGAAGGGCAGCGCGCTCAAGCCGTGCGTGGACAAGGCCGTCGACGCGCTGAAGTCGAAGGGTGAGCTGGCCAAGATCGAGCAGCAGTGGCTCAGCGCGGCCGCGGGCGCGCCCGAGCTGAAGTGAGCGAGACCTCCGCGGGCTGGGCCAAGAGCGAGCGGCAGCACGAACGGGAGCGGGTCCGCAGGTCGCGGGCCCGGCGCTCGGCCTCCATCGCCGGCGTCTCGACGGTCGTCTTCATCGTCCTGGTCGTGGCGCTGGTCACCAACTCGCCCGGCTGGCCGCAGGTGCGGGAGTCGTTCTTCGATCCGGAGTGGTTCGTCAAGGCGCTGCCGGAGGTCCTGTCCGGGTTCCTGCTCAACATCAAGATCTTCCTGATCGCCGAGCCGCTGATCCTCGTCGTCGGGGTGTTGGTGGCCCTGGCCAGGTCCGTCACGGCGCCCGCCTTCTTCCCGGTGCGGGCACTGGCCACGCTCTACACCGACATCTTCCGCGGCGTGCCGACGCTCCTGGTCATCTACATGGTCGGCTTCGGGCTGCCCGCGCTCAGGTTGCAGGGCGTGCCGACGGACCTGGCCACGCTCGGCATCATCGGCCTGACGCTCTCGTACGGCGCCTACGTGGCCGAGGTGTTCCGCGCGGGCATCGAGTCGGTCCATCCCAGCCAGGTGGCGGCGGCCCGCTCGCTCGGCCTGAGCCACGGCAGGACCATGCGGTTCGTCGTGCTCCCGCAGGCCACCCGCAGGGTCGTCCCGCCGCTGCTCAACGACTTCATCTCGCTGCAGAAGGACACGGCGCTGGTGGCCACCATCGGGCCGCTGGAGGCGCTCAGGCAGGCGCAGATCATCGCGGCCAGCAAGTTCAACTACACGCCTTACCTGGTGGCGTCGCTGCTGTTCATCCTGCTCACCATCCCGATGGCCAGGTTCACCGACCACCTGGCCGCGCGTACCCGAAGGAGGCGCGGATGAGCCTGCTGAGCATCGACGGGGTGTGGAAGGAGTTCCGCGGTCACAGCGTGCTGCGCGGCATCGACCTGGAGGTGCGCCCGCACGAGGTGGTCAGCCTGATCGGCGCGTCGGGGTCGGGCAAGTCCACGTTGCTGCGCTGCGTCAACCTGCTGGAGACCGTCGACGACGGCGCCATCTACCTCGACGGGGAGGAGATCACCGACCCGCGGGTGGACGTCGACGACGTACGCAGGCGGCTGGGCATCGTGTTCCAGGCGTTCAACCTGTTCCCGCACATGACGGTGCTCGACAACATCACGCTCGCGCCCCGGCGGGTGCACGGCGTGGCGAAGGCCGCGGCGGAGGAGCAGGCCGGCGACCTGCTGGCCAGGTTCGGGCTGGCGGACAAGGCCCGCTCCTACCCCGACCAGCTCTCCGGCGGGCAGCAGCAGCGGGTGGCCATCGTCCGCGCGCTGGCCACCAAGCCCCGGCTGATGCTGCTCGACGAGGTCACCTCGGCGCTCGACCCGGTGCTGGTCGTGGAGGTGCTCCAGGTCATCAGGGAGCTCAAGGAGTCGGGCATGACGATGATTCTGGCGACCCACGAAATGGGCTTCTGCCGTGATATTTCCGACACGGTGTGCTTCTTGGAGGGCGGGGTCATGCTGGAGAAGGGGCCGCCGGAGAAGATCTTCAGCGATCCCGACCATGCTCGCACGAGGGACTTCCTGCGTGCCGTCCTCGACTCGGGGCGGCTCTAGGCTCTACCGCCGGTGCCGCCCCCGGGCGTGGTTCGCCGGCGTCTCGGGCGCGGCCAGCAGGCTGTGGCGCCGGCCGTACAGGAGATAGACGAGCAGGCCGAAGGCCATCCACAGGGCGAACCACACCCAGGTGAGCACCTGTAGGTTCACCAGCAGCCAGAGTGTCGCGAGCAGGGAGAGCGCGGGCAGGAACGGCGAGAGCGGGACGCTGAAGCCGCGGTCGAGGTGCGGCATCCTGCGCCGCATCACGATCACCCCCGCCGCGACGAACATGAACGCGAACAGCGTCCCGATCACCACGAGCTGCTGCAGCGTGAGCACCGGCACGAACTCGGCCAGCAGGATCGCCACCACCCCGATGAGCAGTGTCACCCGTGTGGGGGTGTGGTACCTGCGGCTGATCGTGGCCAGGCGACGCGGGATCAGGCCGTCGCGGGCGATCGAGAACAGCACCCGCGTCTGCCCCACGATCAGCACCAGGATGACCGTCGTCAGCCCGAGCACCGCGCCGATGTCGATGACGTGCGCCATCCAGTCCACGCCCACCCCGCGGAACGCGCTGGACAGCGGTGCGTCGAGGGAGATGCCGGTGTAGGGGATCATGCCGACCATGACCACGGCCACCGCGAGGTAGATGATCGTGGCGATCACCAGACTGCGGATCATGCCCTTGGGTATGGCCCTGGACGCGTTCACGGTCTCCTCGGCGGCGGTGGCGACGACGTCGAAGCCGATGTAGGCGAACGCGATGGCCGACGCCGCCGCGAACACACCGAACCAGCCGAACGCGTGGCTCTGCCCCACGACCAGGTCGAGCACGGTCGCCGCCGGAGCCGTCAGCGGTTTCGGCTCGACGTAGAAGTCACCGAAGTTGGCCACTTTGACGTAGCGCACCCCGACGACGATGACCGCCCCGATGGCCAGCAGCTTGGCCGCCACCATCACCCACAGCGCCCGCAGCCCGACCCGCGCGTTGACCGCCACGATGCCCGTGAGCGCCACCAGGATGAGCAGCACGAACACGTCCTCGACCACGTTCTGGTACGGCAGGCGCACCCCGAACCCGGTGATCGCCCGGACCGTGATGATGGCCCAGGCCCTGGCCACCACGGCGGCGGCCAGCTCCAGCTCCAGGATCAGCGCCCAGCCGATGATCCACGCCCATACCTCGCCGAAGATGACGTAGGTGAAGGTGTAGGCGCTGCCCGAGGTCGGCATCGTGGACGACAGCTCGGCGTAGCACAGGCAGGCCAGCAGGCAGGCGATCCCGGCGATCATGAATGACAGGATCACGCCGGGGCCCGCCATGGTGGCGGCCTGCTGGCCGGCGATGCTGAAGATGCCCGCGCCGATCATCACGCCGAGCCCGAGCACGACCAGGTCGGCCGGCCGGTAGAGCTCGGCGAGGCTGTGGCGCGCGCCCGTGCGTAGCCCGGTTGCCGCGTCGGGCGGCAGGCGTCGGAGAATCGTGGACAAATCACACCCCGCTCGTGCGACTCGCCCACAGTGCCTCACCACACTCGCAACAGCAAGCACGGGACGATTACGCCCCGGTCACCAGCCATGCCGTGCCGACCGCCCGCCGTACCAGCGTGATCGAACGTGCGATCATCCACGCCCCGAGCGCGCACCAAAGTGCAACGATGCCGAATCCCGAGGCGAGGAAGGCGCAGGGCAGGTACGCCAGCGTCGTCCACACGCCCGCCCACGCGAGGTAGCGCTGGTCGCCCGCGCCGATCAGCACTCCGTCGAGCACGAACACCACGCCGCAGATCGGCTGGAACAGCGCCACCGGCCAGAGCACGGCCAGCAGTTGCTCCGTGACCTGTGGATCGGCGTCGAACAGGCCGGGCAGCAGCGGCCGGGCCGCGACGACGAGCACGCCGAGCGCCAGCCCTGACCAGAGGCCCCATTGCACCATGCGCCTGGTCGCGGCCCTGGTGGCGGCCACGTCGCCGGCACCGAGCGTACGGCCCGTGATGGCCTGGCCGGCGATGGCGATGGCGTCCAGGGCGAAGGCCAGCAGGGTCCAGACCTGGGCGGCGATGGCGTACGCGGCCAGCGGGGCCTGACCCAGCCTGGTGGCCGCCACGGTCGCCACGACCAGCACGACGCGCAGGCAGGCGGTCCTGATGAGCAGCGCGAAGCCGGCCGTACCCGCCTGCCTGACGCCCGCCAGGTCGGGGGTGAGTGGCGTGCCGAGCCGCAGCGCTCCCCTGGCCACCACGGCGAGGTAGACGGCGGCACCCAGCGTCTGGGCCAGCACGGTGCCCCAGGCCGAGCCCGCGATGCCCCAGTGCAGTCCGAGCACGAACCACGCGTTCAGCCCCGCGTTGAGCGCGAACGAGCCCACCGCGACGGTCAGCGGCGTGACGGTGTCCTGCAGGCCGCGCAGCACGCCCGTCCCGGCCAGTACGACGAGCATGCCGGGCGCGCCGAGCAGGGAGATGCGCAGGTACGTCACGGCCTGCTCGGCCTGCTCCGGGCCGGCCCCGAACAGGCCGACGATCCACGGGCTGAGCGGCCAGCAGAGCACGATGAGCGCGGCGCCGATGGCCAGCGCGAGCCAGATGCCGTCCACGCCGCTGCGCATCGCCCTGTCGTGGTTGCCCGCGCCGGTCTGGCGGGCCACGGAGGCCGTCGTGCCGTACGCGAGGAAGACACAGAGGTTCACCACCGTGGCCAGGACCGTGCCCGCGACGCCCAGGGCGCCCAGGGCGGTGGTGCCCAGCCCGTGGCCGACGATGGCATAGTCGGCGAGCAGGAAGAGCGGCTCGGCGACCAGCGCGCCGAACGCGGGCACCGCCAGGCGCAGGATCTCCCGGTCTCGAGACGTAATGGGCATTTACCCATTATGACCATTACACGGCGTGTCGAGCCAACTTTCTTTCCTCCACAGCCGGTGGACAATGTTTCACCAGGTCAGCGGGGGTGGTGTGGATTATGGACAGAGTTATCCACAGCTCTGTCCACAGTCCTTTCACACCCTGAGCGGGACTGTGCACAGCTTGACCACAGGGTTGTCCACAGGCCGCGTTGCCGTCTCACCGCGAACCCGCGAAACTGTCAGACCGGTCGACTACAAGTGGGGGTGGTGCGACCGCCTGCAAGTGTTGAGGGGGCGCGGTGAGCATGGATGAAGAAGGCGGCGGCGGAGGCCCGGGTTTCGAGCGCACGCCGCCGAGCAACATTGAGGCGGAGCAGTCGGTCCTGGGCGGCATGCTGCTGTCCAAGGACGCGATCGCCGACGTCGTGGAGCTCATCCGGTCCGATGACTTCTACCGCCCCGCCCATCAGATGATCTATGACGTCATCACCGACCTCTACGGTCGCGGTGAGCCGGCCGACGCGGTCACGGTCTTCGACGACCTGCAGAAGCGCGGCGAGATGGCCCGGGTGGGCGGTGCCGCCTACCTCCACACGCTGACGGCCGTCGTCCCCACCGCGGCCAACGCCGGCTACTACGCGAAGATCGTCCGTGAGCAGGCCATCCTCCGCCGCCTCATCGAGGCCGGCACGCGCATCGTCTCCTTCGGCTACGGCGGACAGAACGAAGAGGTCGACGACCTGGTCGACCGCGCGCAGGCGGAGATCTACAAGGTCACCGAGCGGCGCACGTCCGAGGACTACGCGCCGCTGGCCGACATCATGCCGGGCGCCCTCGACGAGCTGGAGGCCATCGGCAGCCGCGGCGGCCAGATGGTCGGCGTGCCCACCGGCTTCCAGGACCTCGACCAGCTCACCAACGGCCTGCACCCGGGCCAGATGATCGTCGTCGCGGCCCGCCCGGCCATCGGCAAGGCGCTGGCGCTCGACACGCCGCTGCCCACCCCGGCGGGCTGGACGACCATGGGCGAGATCGCGGTCGGCGAGCAGCTCATCGGGGCCGACGGCAGGCCGACCCGGGTGGTCGCGGCCACCGAGGTCATGCACGGCAGGCCGTGCTACGAGGTGGAGTTCAGCGACGGCACGGTGATCGTCGCGGACGCCGGCCACCAGTGGCGGACGACGCGCGGCGTGGCGACCACGGAGGAGATCTTCCGGGCCGGCAGAGAGGCGGACCACGCGGTCGCGGTGTCGGCGCCTTTCGCGCTCGATGAGCGGGACCTTCCGCTTCGGCCGTACGCGCTCGGTGTCCGGCTTGGCGACGGACACGGCCTGGGCGTCCTCGAAGAGAAGCACATTCCCGCTCCCTACCTGCGCGCGTCGGAGAGCCAGCGGCGTGACCTGCTGGCGGGCCTGCTCGACGCGGACGGGCTCGGCGCGGACGGGCTCGACGTGCACCGGCTCGCCGACGCGCACGGGCTCGCTGGCGGAGACGGGCAGATCCAGTTCGCCGTGGCGGATCAGCGGCTCGCCCATGACGTTCACGAGCTCATCCTGAGCCTGGGCTACAACGCCACCCTGCGCACCAAGCCGGATTCCTGCCATGTGATCGACTTCACCACGGGGGCTCGCTCCATCGTGGACGTGCGCCCGGTCCCCTCTCAGCCGGTCCGCTGTGTCGAGGTGGACAACGCGGATCACCTCTACCTTGCGGGCAGCACGTGCATCCCCACCCACAACAGCACGTTGGGGCTGGACTTCGCCCGTTCCGCGGCGATCAAGCATGGGATGACCACCGTCATCTTCTCCCTGGAAATGTCGCGCAACGAGATCACGATGCGACTGCTGTCGGCCGAGGCCCGGGTCGCCCTGCACGCGATGCGCTCCGGCATGATGGGCGACGACGACTGGACCCGGCTGGCCCGGCGGATGAGCGAGGTGGCCGAGGCGCCGCTGTTCATCGACGACTCGCCCAACATGTCGATGATGGAGATCCGGGCCAAGTGCCGGCGCCTGAAACAACGCAACGACCTGCGGTTCGTGGTCATCGACTATCTCCAGCTGATGAGCTCGCCGAAGAAGACCGAGAGCCGCCAGAACGAGGTCTCGGAGATCTCCCGTGCGATCAAGCTGCTGGCCAAGGAGCTGGAGGTGCCGGTCATCGCGATCTCCCAGCTCAACCGAGGCCCCGAGCAGCGTACGGACAAGCGGCCCGCGGTCAGCGACCTGCGCGAATCGGGATGCCTGACGGCTGACACCCGAGTCCTGCGAGCCGACACGGGGGCGGAGGCGCCATTGGGCGAGCTTCTGGAGTCCGGCGCACGCGACATCCCCGTGTGGTCCCTGGACGAGAACATGCGGCTCGTGCAGCGCACCATGACGCACGTCTTTCCCAGTGGCACGAAGGAGGTCTTCAAACTACGGCTGACGTCGGGTCGGGAGATCAAGGCGACGGCCAATCACCCCTTCATGACCTACGACGGCTGGCGCCCCCTGGGAGAGGTCGGCCCGGGTGCTCGCCTCGCCGTCCCGCGCCACGTCCCGGCCCCTCGGGACCTTCAGGAGTGGCCAGAAGATGAAGTCATCCTGCTGGGGCACATGATCGGAGACGGTTCGTTCGTCAGGAGGCAGCCGATCCGGTACGCGAGCAAGGACGAGGCGTGCCTGGAGGCGGTCACGAAAGCGGCCACGCATTTCGGAGTCAGTGCGGTCCGGGACGAATACCCCGCCGCGCGGGTCACCACGCTCCGGCTCCCCGCCCCCTACCGGCTCACACACGGCAAGCGCAACCCCATCGCCGCCTGGCTTGACGGTCTGGGGCTGTTCGGCCTCCGCAGCCACGAGAAGTTCATTCCGCAGGGGGTCTTCTCCCTGCCGAAGAAGCAGATCGCCCTGTTCCTTCGGCACCTGTGGGCGACCGACGGATGCGTCTGGTGGGACGAAAAGCGCGGCCAGTCGCGGGTCTACTACGCCTCGACGAGCCGCCGCCTGATCGATGACATTGCGCGGCTGCTCCTTCGGTTCAATGTGATGACTCGCATCAAGACGACACAGAAGGGCGACCATCGACCGGGGTTCCAGCTCCACGTCTACGGCTCGGAGAACCAGCTCCGCTTCCTGGACGAGGTGGGCGTGCATGGCGAACGGGCGAAACAAGCCGCTCGCTGCATACCGGAACTTCGGGCGGCCAAGGGCAACACGAACCTCGACACGGTTCCGCGCGAAGTCTGGGACCGTGTCCGTGGCGCGCTGACAGAGAAGGGCATGACCCATCGGGCGTTCTCTGCCGAACTGGGCACCCAATTCTGCGGCAGCACCCTGTGGAAGCACGCCCCCAGCCGGGAGCGCCTTGGCCGGGTGGCGGCGATTCTGGACGACGCTCAGATGGACATGCTGGCGACGAACGACGTCTTTTGGGACGAGGTCGCCTCGATCGAGAGCCTGGGCGAGCAGCCGGTCTATGACGCCACGGTGCTGGGCGCCCACAACTTCGTTGCCAACGGCATATCCGTTCACAACAGCATTGAGCAGGATGCGGACATGGTCATTTTGCTCCATCGCGAGGATGCGTACGAGCGTGAGTCGCCCAGGGCGGGTGAGGCGGACCTTATAGTTGCCAAGCATCGAAATGGTCCAACTGCCACCGTCACTGTCGCCTTCCAGGGACATTATTCGCGCTTTGTTGACATGGCTGCCCACTAGCGGGAAAGCGCAAGTGAGACTCGTCGGAAAGCGTCAGCCGTTGGAGGCTTTCAACGGGGAGGTCGACGGTGATGTCGAGGCCGCCGCCGGTGCGGGCGGTGACCGCGATCCGTCCCCGGTGGGCGAGTGTGACCGCGCGCACGATCGACAACCCCAGCCCCAGGCCGTCGGTGCGGACGCGGGTCCCCTGCCCGTGCACGAACGGTTCCAGCAACGTCTGCGCCTCCTCCGGCAGGATCTCCCGGCCGGTGTTGCAGATCTGCAGGATGGCACGCCCGCCTTCCGTACCCGTATCGACGACCAGGTGCCCACCCGCCCGGTTGTAGCGGACCGCGTTGTCGACCAGATTGCCGATCATCCGCTCCAGCAGGACGGGTTCGCCGGTGACCGGTGCCGGCCGGAGCTCCGACTGCACGGCGACGCCGGCGGCTGCCGCCCGCGCTCCGGCCGCCGCCCACGAGCTGCGTACGCCGCTGACCACCGCGCGTACGGCGATCGGCATTGGCGGTGAACAGCCGCTGACCGTCCAGGATCCTGTCCCGCTCGGCGACGTCGCGCTGGATGCGGTCCAGCATCCCGTTGACCGTGCCCGCCAACGCCGACAGCTCGTCAGCGGGGGTGGTGACCGGGACCCGTTCGGTGAGGTTCTCGGCTGACAGCCGCCGGGCAGTGGCGGAGATCACCCGGATCGGCCGCAGCACCCGACCGGCCACCAGCCAGCTCAGTACGGCGGCCAGGACGGTCACCACGATGAGCGCCAGAGCGGCCTGGGGCAGGAGCGCGGACAGGGTATCGGCCTGCACCCGGTTCGCGAGAGCGTGCAGCCCGTCCTGCTGCGGCGTGTCCAGGCGTCGAGCAGCATCCGGATCAGCAACAGCCCGACGATGAACGCGCTCAGGACCAGCACCTTCGTCAGCTGGTGCGACCCGAACCAGCCCAGCGCGGAAGTGGGCAGCCGGTCAGAGACCTGTATCAGCGCGGCCCCGATGATCAGCACCGCCGACAGGACGCTGCCGAGGAGCCGCGCCCGCCGCCGCACTGCCAGCCGCGCGGTCAGTAACGGCGTCGGTGGGCCGTCGGCCTCCGTTGGTGTTCAGGCTGGGCCCCTCGCCCGTCTTCTCGTCGGTGGACGGGCCGTTGCCGGTGGAGTCGGAGGCCGGGGGGAGGTTCAGCGCGGTCGCCTCGCAGGGCGTCACCGCCCCCTTGACCACCTCCAGCGAGGTCGCGATGGGCGGCTTGTCCGCCTGGGCGACGGAGACCGCCAGGACCAGCGTCTGACCGGCCGCCACCTGCCCCTTGTCGATCCGGAACGCGATCCCCGTGCCGTTCTTCCCGACGTCGATGCCGTTCTCGACCCGCCCGGAGCCGGCCCCGTGCTCGCCTCGGGGCTGTTTACAGGTCTGGTCCGCCGGCAGGTAGTCGACCACCGTCGCCACTCCCGCCGCGGCGAGCTTGGCCGCCAGCTCGTCCGGGTCGCGGAACTCGTTGATCCGCACCTCGACCGACCCGTCCGCGCTCTTGGTCACAGCGAAGGCTGGTGCTCCGCCGTACACGGTCATAGCCACCACCGTGGCCGCCGCGACCCCCGCGACCGCGGCGGCCAGTCCCACGACACGGCGGCGTCGTACCGGAGTCTCGACGACCAGGTCCGCCTTCCGGCTGGCGATGTCGTCCTTGAGCGCGTTGAGCAGGCGCTCCTCGAAGTTGCTCATGCCTGTCCCTCCACGTACACAGCCGATGGCGAAGCGACGTCTTCGAGGGCGCGTCTGGCCCGGTGCAACCGGACTCGTGCGGTCACCCCGTTGATGCCCAAGGCCGCGGCGGCCTCCTTGACGGTGAGCTGATCGATCGCCACGAGTTCGAGTACGGCCCGCTCGCCCTCGGGCAGCCTGCCCATGGCCTCCAGGGCGCGGCGCATCTGGCGCTCGGCGTCGATCCGTTCCTCCATCCGGTCGAGATCGTGGTCGTCCATCATTCGCCGGCCCGCGACGCGGCTGGTCGCCTTCGCTTCGCGGGCCGTGCGTCGATACTGGGCGGATACCACGTTGCGCGCCACGCCGTACAACCAAGCGGTCTCGCTGCCCCGGCCGGGGCGGTAGGTGTGCCCGGAGTCCAAGGCCGCCAGGAAGATGTCGGCGGTCAGATCGGCGGCCAGATGAGGATCGCTCACTCGGCGTACGACGAACCGCATGACGCCATCGACATGGCGGCGATAGAAGGCCTCAAAGGCCTCGGGGTCTTCGTTGAGGCGCACAGGCCTCGCTCCCTTCGTCGTTCGCCCTTACACCTCTACTTGGACCGAAGGCCGCGAAGCGTTTCCGATCAGGTCGGCCGGAGCCGTTCGGCGACGTCGAGCCAGATGGTGACCTCGGCGGCGGTGAAGTGCCGGATCGCCCAGTCGACCATCCGCAGGCTCATGTGGGCCCAGCAGGCCGGCGCCACCTTCTCGCTGACCAGCCCGTCGAGCAGGCGAGCCAGCTCCGGTGCCCGGTGCGTGAGGTCGAAGCGCAGCGTGACGAGGTCGAAGTCGGCGTCACCCCGCGTGGCGCCGTCCCAGTCGATCACCCCCGTGACCGTGCCCGATTCGTCGACCAGCACGTTCTCGGGGTGGAAGTCGGTGTGAACGAGGTCGTCGCCGTCCAACCGCTCGGGAAGGGCGGCACCGACCTCCTCCACCTGGTCGAGCAGCCGCCGCGTGCGGCTGTCGTACGTTCGCAGCGGCTCGTGCAGGCAGAAGCCCGGCCCGTCGGCGCGCAGGAAGAGCTCCAGCCCGGGCAGGTCCGTACGGCCGGCGAGCAGGCCGCGGCAGCGCCGGTTGACGTCGAGCATCGACTCGATGGTGCGCGGGGAGGGCTGGTGCGGGGGAGAGCCGGGTAGTAGCTCCTGCACCACGATCGGCGGGCGCACCAGCTCGTACCGCGGCGCCGGGATGCCCGCCGCGCGGGCCACCTCCAGCAGCGCGCCCACGTCGGGCCCGTGGGTGAGCACCGACCGGTGGCCGTCGGGCCAGCGCACGTACGCGGCACCGACCTGGCCGCCGGGGCATGGGCCTTCATAGGTGAGCGAGACGTCGAGCCGGCGCAGGACGCCGTCGATGTCGAGACGGGGCACGCGGGGAAATGTCACAAGAACCGATCCTCGCCTATGGCACAAAACAGGCGACGGTGTGACACAACAGACAACGGCTCGCGGAATCACGGCTGATCGTTCCGATGCTGCAACAAGGGAGTGAGCTTCAAGCGAAGGGAAGCACGCCATGACCATCCTCGTCGCCTACGACGGCTCGGCCGACTCGCGCGCCGCGATCGAGTTCGCGGCCAAGCACCTGGCCGCCGAGCCCACGCTCATCGTGACCGTGTGGGAGCCGCTGCTCGTGCAGATCAAGAGGTACCCGCTGGCCGGTGCCGGGGTCGTCTCCGACTCCGGTGAGGAGTGGCGGATCCAGGCCGAGCAGTACGCCAAGGAAGGGGCCGAGCTGGCGGCCGCCTCGGGGCTCGCGGACGTGACCTACCGGGCGGTGGCCGACAACGAGTCGATCTGGCGGACGATCGTGGACGTCGCGGACGAGGTCGACGCGTCGCTGGTCGTCACCGGGTCGCGAGGACTGGCCGGCGTGCGCTCCGTGCTGCTGGGCAGCGTCTCCAACCACGTGCTGCACCACGCCCACCGGCCGACCCTGATCGTCCCCCCGGCCAAGCGCTGACCTAGCAGGCCTGCGAGGAGTCCGTCTCGGCCGCGGGCGGGCAGCATTGCTGGGGCGGGGCGAGCCGCGTGTCGATGCGCCGGGCGCCCGGCCCCTCGCTGCCCAGCCGGTCGTGCGGGTTGGCCAGCGCACACCGGTCGAGCGAGAGGCACCCGCATCCGATGCAGTCCGTGAGGTCGTCGCGGAGCCGCTGGAGCTGCTCGATCCGGTCGTCGAGCTCGCCGCGCCAGGTCGCCGACAGCCGCGCCCAGTCGTCACGGGTGGGCGTACGCCCCTCCGGCAGCTCGGCCAGCGCGTCCTTGATGGTCCGCAGGGGGATGCCCAGCCGCTGCGACAGCCGGACGAACGCGACCCGGCGCAGCGTGTCACGCGTGTAGCGCCGCTGGTTGCCCGCGGTGCGGCGGCTCCCGATGAGCCCCTTGGCCTCATAGAAGTGCAGCGCCGACACGGCCACGCCGCTGCGCTCGGCGAGCTGGCCGACCGTCAGCTCCTTGGAGTTCCATGCCACCTTGGTCATAACCTCAAGAATAGTTGAGGATTATCGGGCGGAAGTGGGTGACCAGCCGTTCGCCGTCGAAGATGTGCAGCGCGTAGGCGGGCGGCAGGTCGTACGAGATGGGGAACTCCGCGTCGGTCTCCGCGCTGGTCAGGCCGGTCGAGATGACGCCGGGTGCGACGACGAGCGGCAGCCCGGCGAAGCGGGCCGACACGGCGGTGTGCGCGTGGCCGGTCAGCACCGCGGCGACGTGCGGATGCCGTGACAGCAGGTCCGCCAGCCGTTCCGGCTCGCGCAGCCGGATCTTGTCGACGTACGGGATGCCGAGCTCGATCGGCGGATGGTGCATCCCCACGAACGCCGGGACGCCGGGCCGCTCCGACAGCACCTCGTCGAGCCAGGCCAGCGTCTCGTCGGCCAGGTAGCCATGGTTGTGGCCGGGCACGCTCGAATCGGCCAGGGCGATCGTCACGTCGTCGAGCCTGAGCGCCTGGTTGGCGGGGCCGAGCAGCTTCTCGAACTCCGGCACCGAGTCATGGTTGCCCGGGCAGACGACCAGCGGCAGCTCGCCACGGAACAGCTCGTCCGCGATCGTGTACTCCTCCGGCAGCGCGTGGTCCGCGATGTCGCCCGTGACCAGGACGGCGTCGAGCCGCAGCGTACGCAGGTGCCGCATGACCTGCCGTGCGCGCTCGACGCTCTCATCGGAGCCCCCGATGTGCACGTCGCTGATCTGCGCAAAAATCGCCATCTGATCACCCTATTCCACGTGCATGGGCCGTTCGAAGAACGTCTCCAGCACGACGACCGTCTGGGTCCCGGTCACGCCGTCGACCTCGAACACCTGCCGCAGCACCTGCTGTAATTCCCGGGTGTCGGCCGTACGGACCTTGAGCAGGATCGAGGCGGGCCCGGCGATGACGTGCGCCTCCTCGACCGGCGCGATCGCCGCCAGCCGCGCGGCGGCGTCGCCCATCCAGGCGCCACCGTCGACCAGCACGTACGCCACCACGTCCCGGCCGAGCGCCACCGGATCCACCTCGATCGTGGTGCGCTTGATCACTCCACGCTCGCGCAGCTTGCGCACCCGCTCGTGTGCCGCCCCGCCCGACAGGCCCACGGCCTGGCCGAGAGCCGCGTACGACCGCGTCGCGTCCTCCTGAAGCAGGCCGATCAACATCTTGTCGATTTCGTCCATGACAGTATGCTATTCGACTATGGAGCCAATTTACCGAACCCCATCCAGTTGTATCCCCACGGAGTTCGAGGTGCTGGACGAGCGCTTCGCCACGGTCGGCGGCGACGACCTGGTCGAGCGGATCTACACCGGCACCCGCTGGGCCGAGGGGCCCGTCTACTTCCCGGCGGGCCGGTTCCTGGTGTGGAGCGACATCCCCAACGATCGGATGCTGCGCTGGGACGAGATGACCGGCACCGTGGGACCGTTCCGGCAGCCCGCCGGCTACGTCAACGGCAACACGCTCGACGGCCAGGGCCGCCTGATCTCGTGCGAGCACGGCGAGCGCCGGGTCACCCGCACCGAGGCCGACGGCTCGATCACCGTGATCGCCGATCGCTGGCAGGGCAAGCGGCTCAACAGCCCGAACGACGCGGTGGTCCGCTCCGACGGCTCCATCTGGTTCACCGACCCCGCCTACGGCATCGACAGCGACTACGAGGGCCACCGGGCCGATCCCGAGGTCGACGGCTGTCACGTCTACCGCGTCGATCCGGTGACGGGGGAGGTGGCCCGGGTGGCCGACGACTTCGACCGGCCCAACGGCCTGGCCTTCTCGCTGGACGAGTCCCGCCTCTACATCGCCGACACCCGCCGCCGGCACGTACGCCTGTTCGACGTGCACGACAACGGCACGCTCTCGGGCGGGAAGGTCTTCGCGCAGGGGACCGACGACGACACCTTCGACGGGATGCGGCTGGACGACAAGGGCCGCGTGTGGGCGGCGGCGGGCAAGGCGGTGCTCTGCTACGACCCCGACGGGACGTTGATCGGCCGGCTCGGCCTGCCCGAGTCCGTCGCCAACCTGGTGTTCGGCGGGCTCAAGCGCAACAGGCTGTTCATCGCGGCCTCGTCCTCGCTCTACTCGGTGATGCTGAACGTCACGGGCGCCCGCCCCGTCTGGGGCTAGCACTACTCCCAGCGGAACAACCGAATCGCGATCCCGCCGAAGACCAGCAGGCCGGTCACCATGACGATGAGGTGCAGCGGTTGCGGCGCGTGGCCCGCCCAGGTGTCGCGCAGCGCCTGGGCGAACGGCCCGGCCACCGAATAGTCGCTCACCACGCGCAGCGCGTCCGGCATGACCTCGCGCGGGATCCACATGCCCGCCATGAACATCAGCGGGAACATCACCACCGACCCGATCCCCGGCGCCGACTTGCCGGTCGGCGCGACCGAGGCGATCACCAGCCCCAGGGCCAGCAGCGCGGCCGAGCCGAGCAGGAAGACCAGCACGAAACCGGGGAGCTGCTTGGGCATCGCGGCGCCGAGCACCACGTACCCGAGCACCACCAGCAGGAAGACCGACACGGTGCCGATGGCCAGGTTGATGATGAGCTGGGCGGCCAGCAGCCGCCCCGGCGGCACCGGCGTCGTCGACATCCGCCTGAGCACCCCCTGCTCGCGATAGGTGACGAGGACGGCCGGCAGCACCGAACAGGCGAGCGTGAGCACCGCGAGCAAGGTCATCTGCGCCGGCAGCTGGGTGTCGATGTACCGTTGCCCGCCCATCACCGGATCGGGCTTGGCCAGGTCGGGGATGCTGCCGAGCCCCAGCAGCAGGGCGAGCGGCAGGCCGATGGTGAAGACCATCGTGGGCCACTGCCGCAGGTGCAGCTTGGTCTCGACGAAGAGGAGCTTCCTCATGACAGCTTCCTTCCGGTCAGTGCGAGGAACGCGTCGTCGAGCGTGGCCTGCTCGATGCGCAGGTCAGCGGGGACGATCTGGTGGTTGGCGAGCGTCAGCATGACGGCGGGCGCGAGGTCGCCGGTGCCCGTCACCACGACCTGCTGTCCGCTCCTGGCGACCTCGGTCACCTCGGGCAGAGCCAGCAGGAGGTCGTCGGAGAAGGGCCCGGTCGGCCGGAATCGCAGCCGCTGCGCCCCGCCGACCTGGGCGATCAGCCCCGCCGGCGTGTCGGTGGCGGCGACCCGGCCCGCGTCGATGAGCGCGACGCGGTCGCAGAGCCGCTCGGCCTCCTCCATGAAGTGCGTGACGAGCACGATCGTCACGCCGGAGTCGCGGATCTGCTCGACCAACTCCCAGGTGTCCCTGCGGGCCTGCGGGTCGAGCCCGGTGGTGAGCTCGTCGAGCACGGCGACGCGGGGCCGGCCCACCAGCGCCAGCGCGACGGACAGGCGCTGCCGCTGGCCGCCGGAGAGTTTGCCGAAGTGCGTGCTCCGCTTGTCGCCGAGCCCGACGCGGTCGAGCAGCTCGGACCAGTCGGCCGGGTCCGGGTAGAAGGAGGCGTAGAGGTCCATGGCCTCCCACACCTTGATCTTGTCGGGCAGCGCGGCGCTCTGCAGCTGCGCGCCCAGCACCCGGCGCAGCGCGTCCCTGTCCTGGTGGGGGTCGATCCCGGTCACGCGTACGGTGCCACGATCGGGAGTGCGCAACCCCGCGACGCACTCGACGGTCGTGGTCTTGCCGGCGCCGTTCGGGCCGAGGATGCCGAAGATCTCGCCATCCGACACCTCGAACGACACGTCGTCCACCGCCACATGGTCGGGATATCGCTTGTGGAGGTTCCTGACCTCGATGACTTTCATGCCTTCGACGCTAGGAATCCCGGCTCGCGCGGGGAATCGGGCTGGGTACCCGGCGAAGGTGTATCTAGGTGCAATATGCGGGAAGCTCTCGGTCGAGCACACTGGGAGCATGTTGAGAAGGTACGGCCAGGCCGCGGTGCTGCTGGCGCTGATCCTCGTCGAGGTGCCCGCCGTCGTCGCCTCCTTCATCATGCTCGTCCTGGCCTTCGGTCTCGGCGTGGTCCCTCTCCTCCCACTGCAGATCCGGCTGGTCAGGTGGCTGGCGGAGCACACGAGAGGGCTGGTCGGGGAGTGGACGGAGGTCCGGATCGACTCGCCGTACCTGCCCAAGCCGCCGCCTCCGCAGCGGCAGGCCGACGGGATGTACCGGTCGAACCGCACGCTGTACAAGTCGCCGCGGGTGCCGGCCTGGAACGACCGATGGAAGTGGCTGATCACCGACCCGGCGACCTGGCGCGACTGCGTCTGGCTGCTCCTGGACCCGGTGGTCAAGCTGGGCCTGCTGCCACTGTTCCTGCTGCTGCCCGACCGCGGGCTGCGCGTCTACGGCTCGTGGAGCGAGCTGGTGCTGGCCGCGACCGCCGCGAGCCGCCTGGCCGGGCAGGTCAACCACCTTCAGCGGGTACGCAACCTGGCGGCCGACACTCAGTCCGCGGAGATGCGCAGGATCGAACGTGACCTGCACGACGGCACGCAGGCGAGGCTCGTGGCGATAGGCATGACGCTCGGCGCCGTCGAGCAGCTCGTCGACACCGACCCGGCCGCGGCCAAGGCGCTGCTGTCCAAGGCCAAGGAGGCGTCCTCGGAGACGCTGACCGAGCTGCGCACGGTCATTCGCGGCATCCATCCTCCGGTGCTGGCCGAACGCGGGCTGGGCGACGCCGTGCGTGCCCTGGCCATCGACAGCCCGCTTCGGGCGAGCGTGGACGTCGACCTGGCACACCGCCCGGAGCCACCGGTGGAGGCCGCCACCTACTTCGCGGTCAGCGAGCTGCTGTCCAACGCCGCCAGGCACGGCGGGGCCACCACGGCCACGATCGACATCAGCAGTAACGGCCCCGACCTGCGGATCTCCGTGACCGACGACGGCATGGGCGGCGCCGACCCGAGCAAGGGCAGCGGCCTCATGGGCATAGAGCGGCGGCTGGCGGCCTTCGACGGGGTGCTCGCGGTGAACAGCCCGCCCGGCGGGCCCACCACGGTGACCATGAGCATGCCCAAGGTCCTGCCGCATCACTGGGCGGGCAGCCTGCCCAAGCTGCCGCGCTGGAAGGCCGTCGTGGTGATCACGCTCTGGCTGACGTCCTGGTGCCCGCTGTTCCCGCAGGGCATCGTGGCGGGCATCTTCAAGGTCTTCGGCGTCGAGGAGAAGGCCTGGTTCCTCGCGCTGTACCTGCCCGAGCCGTGGCAGTGGCCGGTCATCCTGTTCATGATCACGCTTGGCGCCGCCATGTACCTATCGGCCGCCCTGATCCCGGCCTGCCATGACAAGGAGCGCTGGATGGCCGAGGCAACCCCCCGCCGTCTATGGTTCAACCGATGAACCGCGTTCTCGTTGCCGAAGATCTCTACCTGCTCAGAGAAGGCTTGGTTCACCTGCTCCAGGCGCACGGCTTCACGGTCGTGGCCGCCGTGGAGAGCGGGCCCGAGCTGCTCAAGGGCCTGATCGAGCTGCGCCCCGACGTCTCGATCGTGGACGTACGGCTGCCGCCCACCTTCACCGACGAGGGCCTGCAGGCCGCGCTGGCAGCCCGCAAGCAGGTGCCCGGGCTGCCGATCCTGGTGCTGTCGCAGCACGTCGAGCAGCTGTACGCGCGCGAACTGCTGGCCGACGGGTCGGGTGCGATCGGTTACCTGCTCAAGGACCGGGTGTTCAACGCCGAGCAGTTCATCGACGCCGTTCGCCGGGTCGCCGAGGGCGGCACCGCGATGGACCCCGAGGTGATCGCCAAGCTGCTGGCCAGCAACGCCAGGAACGAACCGCTGGCCGCCCTCACGCCACGCGAACGGGAGGTGCTGGAGGCGATGGCCGAAGGGCGGTCCAATGCCGCCATCTCCCAGCGGCTCTACCTCAGTGAGAGCGCGGTGGCCAAGCACACGGCCGGCATCTTCGCCAAGCTGGGTCTGGGGCCTTCCGACGACGACAACCGCCGCGTCCTGGCGGTGCTCGCCTACCTCAACAGCAGATAGTCCGCATTGTCGGTGACACCGGCTACCTTTCATAGGAGGCAGCGACACGAAAGGTTGGGTCAGGTGAAGATCCGGGTAAACCGCGATGTTCTGGCGGACGCGGTGGCATGGGCCGCCAGGGTCCTGCCAAGTCGCCCTGTGGTGCCCGTCCTCTCCGGTTTGCTGCTGGGGGCCGACGAGCAATTGAGCCTGTCCGCGTTCGACTACGACGTCTCGGCGCAGGCCAGGATCGAGGCCGACGTGGCCGAGGCGGGCCAGGTGCTCATCCCCGGCCGCCTGCTGGCGGAGATCAGCCGCAGCCTGCCCGCCGAGGACGTCGAGATCGTCACCGAAGGGCAAGAGGCGGTCCTGACCTGTGGCAGCGCCGAGTTCGGCCTGATCACGATGCCCGTCGAAGACTTCCCGACCATGCCCACGATGCCGCCGAGCATCGGCGCCATCGGCGGTGGCATCTTCGCCTCGGCCGTGGGCCAGGTCGCGCCCGCGTCCAGCCGCGACGACACGCTGCCGATGCTCACCGGCATCAGGGTCGACATCGAGGGGGAGTCGGTGACGATGGCGGCCACCGACCGCTACCGCATCGCGGCTCGCGACCTCACCTGGCGCCCGGTGGCGCCCGACGTCGCCATGTCCGCCATGGTGCCCGCCCGCGTGCTGGTCGACGTGGCCAAGACGCTGCGCGGGGGCGAGGTGGCGATGGCGCTGGGCGACGGCGTCGCGGGCTTCGAGAGCGTCGGCCGCAGCACCACGGTCCGCCTGCTCGATGAGCAGTTCATCGACTACCGCACCAGGCTGACCGCCGACTGGTCGATCAGGGCCGACGTGCCGGTGACGGCGTTCGTCAGCGCCATCAAGCGGGTGGCGCTGGTGGCCGAGCACAACACCGCGATCCGGCTGTCGTTCAGCCAGGGCCACGTACGCATCCAGGCCGGCGGCGGCGACATCGGCCGCGGCTCGGAGATGGTCGAGTGCGAGCTGCGCGGCGACGACATCCAGATCGCCTTCCAGTCGCAGTTCCTCCTCGACGGCCTGACCGGCATCGACGCCGACCTGGCCCGCCTCAACATGGAGTCACCGACCAGGGCCGTGCTGATCCAGGACGTTCCGGGCGACGCGCAGCCCAGCTTCCGCTATTTGGTGATGTCGCTGCGCCTCGGCTGAGCCGCTGGATCAATCGCCTTCGGTGAGCGCGATGAGAATGTGCTCCATGCAGGCGTGGCCGGCGCGCTCGGCGGCGGTGGCGTCGCCCGAGGAGATGGCCCGCGCGATGGCGTCGTGGGGGATGTAGCTCTTGTTCAGCGAAGTGCCCGCAGCCGTGATGCTGGCCCGCAGCGCCGCCGAGAAGTCCTCATAGAGGTCGATCAGCACGAGGTTGTGCGTGGCGTGCGCCACCGACATGTGGAATGCCAGGTCGGCCTCCACGAAGGCGTCCGGGTCGTCCAGCTCCCAGGCGCGGTCGCGCTCGGCCAGTGCGGCCTCGATGCGCACGATGTCCTCGTCGGTGCGCCTGGTGGCGGCCAGACGGGCCGATTCGACCTCCAGCGCGCGCCGCACCTCGAGGATCTCCAGCTGCTCCGCCTGGCGCAGGCGCCTGAGCATCGCGCCGGAGAGCTCGCTCGTGGCGCGGACATAGGTCCCGTCCCCCTGACGGCACTCCAGCAGCCCGGCGTGAGTGAGCGCGCGTACGGCTTCGCGTACGGTGTTGCGCCCCACCCCGAGCTGCTCAGCGAGCACCGTCTCAGTAGGAATCTTGCCGTTCATCTGCCACAACCCTGAGGTGATCTGCTCCTTGAGTTGATCGATCACCTGGTCGACGAGCGAAGCTCGCTGAGCCGTACGCAGACTCACAGTCCGCCTCCTCTGGGGGTGCCAGTCATCCCATGAGTCAATGACTGGTAGACCCTAATTATTCCAGACTCAAAAACCAAATCTGGAGCTCCCGGAGGCTAGCGGGACACAGAAGCGTCGATCTTCACCCCTGCCAGTGCGGAATGGACTCCGGCTGCTTCCAGCGCCTTGCGATAGGCGCGGGTCTGCTGTGCCTTGTCTCCTGATCTGCCGTAAAGGTCGCCCAGCTCGCGCCAGCAGCGTGCGGCCTGCCTGTCGGAGCCGAACACCGGATGGTTGAGCGTGTCGAGCAGCTCCTGGGCCGCGCCCAGGTGCCTCGCCGTGTCGGCGTCGAGCGCGAGCGCGACGGTGGCGAGCACCAGGTGGGCTTCGGCGGGTGCCGTGCCCGGGGCGTCGTGCACCAGGTCGAGCGCCGACGTGGCCAGCTCACCTGCCCGCACGGCGTCCTGCGCCCGCAGCTTGACCCTGGCGTGCGCGATGAGGCTCTCGCCGTGCTCCTGCGTGCTGCCCGCGGTGCTCGCGAACGCGCGAGTCGCCGCCTCGGCCCACAGGTCGGCCTCGGCGATCGGCGACGAGTCGAGCCTGGCCCAGTGCATGGCCGCCCGGGCGAGCTGGAGCGCCAGCCTGGCGGGCCGACCTGCCATGATCGCGTCGTCGGCCAGTCGTACGGCCAGTGCGGAGTCCTCGCCACCGGCCGCGGCCACACTGGCCTGCCAGAGGGTGTGGATCTCAGCGGAACGGTCCACAATGTCAGGCACGCCACTGGCGTCGAGCACCCGCCGGACGTAGTCGAGCTCCGGGGAGTCGCCCTCGCGTCCGCTGCGCGCCTCAACCAGTGCGGCGGCCAGGTCGATGGCGATCTCGCCTTGCGTGATCGACAGCCGCTCCGCCTGCTCCAGCGCGTGCGAGGCCAGGTCTCGAGCCCGCAGGCGGTCGCCCGCCCGCTGGTAGCAGCGGCTCAGCGACACGGCGAGCGGCAGGTCGGCCAGGCGCTCGGGATGCGCCGCCGCCTCTCTGCGCAGCCGTTCGAACGCCTCGACCGCCTGGCCGAGCCGCCCCTGTGCTTCGAGGGCGCGCGCCCTGCCGAAGCGGGCGTGCGCGGTCAGCAGCGCGTTTTCCTCGTCGGACGCCTTGACGATCTCAGTGAAGCGGTCGGCCGCGACGATGGGGTCGCCGTGCTGTAGCTCCAGCTCCGCGTGGCGGAGGCCGAGCTCGGTATCGATGCGCTGCCGAGGCTCGATCCCATGCAGGAGGAACTCGGTGGTGCACCCCAGGCGCTCGGCCAGGAGTCTTGCTACAACCGGAGTCGGTGTCCGCTTTCCCGACTCGATGAGCGAGACATAACTGTCAGATAGGTCGGGTCCGGCCAGCTGGGCCTGAGACATCCGCCTGTTTAGCCGCAGTCCTCGGACGCGGTCACCGATGGTTCCCTGACTCGGCATCTCATCTCTCAAGGCGGGGAAGGGTCAACACTCCGCAATGATTGCATGAAGTGGCGCAATCGGGTATCCCCACGTGAAGAATTCCCCAGGCAAAGGATTAATCGTCGCTGTCGTCCTTGCTGGGGAAAAGCATCTGGCAGACCTCGAGGTACAAGGTCTCCGGATACGGAATGTACTCGACTGTTGACAGCGCCTGATCCTGACCAGCGGATTCGAGGATGAACTCACCGTAGCCGAGCATGCGCCCAAGCAGAGATCGCTGGAAGCTCATGTCGGTGACCTTGCCCAAAGGCATCATCGCGACTTTGCGGGTGATGAGGCCTGTGGTGAGCAACATCCGCTTTGAGGTAACCACAAAGTAGTCAACCGACCACTCCGCGACTTTCCATACAAAACGGATCAAGAGCAGCAGCCAGAGCCACCACACGACGACGAGGGCCGTGCTGCTCCCCTCGCCGCCGAAGATCTTGCTGAGCAGCCCGGCGACGATCAGGCCGCCGAAGACCTCGGCGACCGGGCGAAGCAGCACGGCTGGGTGACGCCGTACCATGATGACCTGTTGTTCGTGGGGGAGTAGGTAGCGGTTGACCGACGCCGGAGCAGAGTCCCCGTGGGTCACAAGTCTCATGCGAGAACGTTCACGAATTGGGCCAGTTGGTCGGCCGCGTTGATCATGGTGTCGAACGCCCCTCTGACCGCGTCAGCGGCATCGGTTGGTCGTGCGAACAGGTAGTACGCCACAAAAGCGATACCCCCGTATGTGAAGACCTTTTTGACCTGCACTGTCGCCTCCGTACCACTACCTTCTACACCCGCCGTATACTTTACCCACCGCAATGCCGGGGTAAAGGTAACTTTGCGGCTTAGTTTTGATCTTGCTTAGCCACGTTCGCTGGCCACGAGAGCCAGGACGTGAAGGTGCTTGCGCGCGATCCGCTCGACGAGACTCGGATGGGCATAGCCCGTGACCTCCAGCGCGCCGTAGTGCGCCGCTTCGACGCAGCGCGTTACGGTGACCGCGGAGTGGATGCCGGCGAACTCCTCGCGGAGCGCCGTCTCCACGTCCGCGTACGGACTTGACTCCGCCTCGGTGTGCTCACTCACGAGAACACCTCGGTAATCGGAAAATCGCTCATCGTGCTCCCCCCACGCGCGTGCGGAAGTTGCCTTCCCCTCACTTCATACCCCGGTGACAACAGTATGTAACGAAGCGAGTGCGCAACGTGGCTGGTCAGACAACTCCGTAGAGTCGATCTCCGGCGTCGCCCAGTCCTGGAACGATGTAACCGTTCTCGTTCAGCCGCTCGTCGAGGGCGGCGGTCACGACGCGGAGCGGCTTGCCGGAGTTGGCGAACACCTTGTCCATGTACGCCAGCCCCTCGGGCGCCGCGAGCAAGCAGATCGCCGTGACGTCGACCGCCCCGCGGTCGAACAGGAACCGCACGGCCGCGGCGAGCGTGCCGCCGGTGGCCAGCATGGGGTCGACCACGTAGCACTGGCGCCCGGACAGGTCGTCGGGCAGCCGGGTGGCGTAGGTCTCGGCCTGCAGCGTCGACTCGTTGCGGATCATGCCCAGGAAGCCGACCTCGGCCGTGGGCAGCAGCCTGGTCATGCCGTCGAGCATGCCGAGACCCGCCCGCAGGATCGGCACGACCAGCGGGGACGGCTTGGCCATGCGTACCCCATGAGCCTCGGCGACCGGGGTCTGCACGCTCACGTCGATGACCCGGACATCGCGGGTCGCCTCATACGCCAGCAGGGTCACCAGCTCGTCCGCCAGCCGGCGGAACGTCGGCGAGTCCGTCCGGACATCACGTAGCGTCGTGAGTTTGTGTGCTACGAGAGGATGGTCGACGACGAGGGTTTCCATAAGGGACAACGCTATCTTGTGTGCAACGAACCGGCACGTCGCGTCATCGGTTTTGATCACAATTTGGTCGGAGCAGCACACGGGGGGTGGTCGGGTCTGGAACGATTGGAGACCGGAGTGGCCACGTCGTGGGGTGGACGATGACAGAAGAAGATGCGCTCGACTTCGCCATCGTGGTCTATCGCGAGGATGAATGCTGGGACGCCGGGCTGCTGCCGGTCGCGCTGACGTCCGATCTGCACGGCCTGATCAAGGCTCTGCGCCAGCAGCCGAGCGAGAGTGGCACGATTGGCCTGGTCGCCGTGGGGGACGAGTTCTTCGTGGCGCTGCGGGTTCTCGGTGATCGCGTTGATGTCTTCCTGTCCGACATCGCCGCGTCCTGGGACTTCCCGCTGGCCGAGCAGGTTCTCGATTTCCTCGACGTGCCGATCCCCGACGAGGAGGAGCTCGACGAGATCCTCCAGGACGAGGAGACGGTGCTCCCCGCAGGCGATCTGTCGATCTTCGCGGACCTGGGACTCGACGAGATGGAGCTGGGCATTCTCTCCGGCGACATCGAACTCCTCCCGGAGGACGTGCTGTCCAGCATCGCCGCGCGGCTCGGTTTCTCCGAGCCGTTCGAGCGGGCCATCGAATCGGTCTTCGGCTGACCCCTGGAGCATGGACATGGCGTCCAACACCTTTTCCGCGGCCTTCGTCAAGATCCCCGGCGGCTGGAGTGGCGCCGAGGTCGATCTCGGCGCCGCCGAGATCGTCGACGACTTCGGTGACGCGGTGACCGAGGCCCTCGGCCTGTCCGGCGACGAGCTCGCCCTGCTGTGCGTCGAGGTGGAGGACGAGTGGTTCGCCATCGTCCGCTACCGCGGTGACGAGGAGCCGCGAGTCTTCCTCTCCGACGCGCACGCGATCCTGTCCGACACGATCGGCGAGCTGTTCGCGGAGTTCGCCGGGGTGGCTCCCGACAAGGAGGGCAACGGGCTGGGCGTCAAGCCGGCCGGCGACTTCGAACTCCTCAGCGACCTGGGCGTGAGCTCGGAGGAACTGCTGGAGCTGAGCATGGAAGAGGGCGTGCTGCCCGCCGACATCCTCTCCGTGATCGCCGAGCGGCTGTCCTTCGCCGACGAGCTCGACCGGTTGCGGTGAACCACGCCGACGCGATGCGCCTGGCCCTGTCCGAGGCCGCCGCGGCCGGCGCCCGCGGCGAGGTCCCCGTCGGGGCGGTCGTGCTCGGCCCCCTGGGCGAGGTGCTCGCGTCCGCCGGAAACTCCCGCGAGGCTTCCTTCGATCCGACCGCCCACGCGGAGGTCCTGGCCCTCCGGCAGGCCGCCCGGTCGCTCGGGCGATGGCGGCTGGACGGCTGCACGCTGGTGGTCACGCTGGAGCCGTGCACGATGTGCGCGGGCGCCGCGGTGCTGGCCCGGGTCGACCGCGTCGTGTACGGGGCCGTCGACGAGAAGGGCGGGGCCGTGGGGTCACTGTGGGACGTGGTCCGGGACCGCAGGCTCAACCACCGGCCCGAGGTCGTCATGGGGGTGCTGAGGGAGGAGTGCGCTGCCGTACTAAAGGAGTTCTTTGGCACTCGGCGGATCCGGTAAGCTCATCCACGGTGGTGTCGCCTAGTGGCCGAGGGCGCACGCCTCGAAAGCGTGTGATGGGGCAACTCATCCGTGGGTTCAAATCCCACCACCACCGCCACTCATCTGGGCCTCTGACCTGTTTGATCGGGTTAGGGGCCTTTTGTTATGGCTGGACCTTCGGCGTCCCACCTGATGAAGGCCATCTGGTGCCCGACTTGAGCACCAGTGCGGGGATCCACCTTGAAGGCCCCGAACAGGGTGGTGGTCTCCAACATCGTGGCGGCGGACCACAACGCCTCACGTGCCGTACTGCCGGCCTGCCGGGCGCAATGTGTCGCGATGGCCGCGGCGGCGACGGCTTGCACGGCCGGATAGTCCGGCAGCGAACCCGCGCGCTTCCGGTACGCGGTCAGGAAGTCGTCCTCGGCCATGGACAGCTCGACGCGGTCGCCTCCACCGGGAAACCACTGCCCGACGCCGTAGACGCCCACAGGATCGCCGACGGCCTCGCCGAACTCGCGGACGCCCGCCGCCACGGCGCACACGCTCCGCGGGGGCGTCGGCAGCGACCTGGCGTAGGTGACGGCCCGCACGTCGTCTTCGAAGGAGCCGGCGCAGAGGAGATCCCACGCCTCCGGCGGCGGTGAGCGGACGGTGCGCAGCCCGAGGGCGTGCGCCAGGCGCTCGGCGCCGCCGGCGACCTGACGGGCGAAGCCGCCCTTGCCCTGGGCGATCCAGAGCGGGCGGGGGTCCTGCTGGGCGGCGAGGTGCCGGACGAAGGGCTCCGCGTAGCGGCTCGCGGGCGCGAGCACGGAGACGACGTGACCGGGGTGAGCCGTCTCGACGTCGTCGCCTGATCCGCCGTGGTTCCAGATCAGGCGGTCCATGGCCGCGGCGATGGTGCCCGCTCTTCGCATGAGCAGCGTGGAGTAGGGGCCGAGCAAGAGGTCGCACTCCGCCGACAACCTGGGGAGGAGGGCTTCCACCCGCTCGGGGTCACTGCCGTCGTCTTCGATGACCAGGTCGACCGCGTCGGCCGTGGCTCGCCAGATGTCCAGGGCGAGCCGGGCTTGACCGCCGAAGCGCGCGTACTCGCCGGACAGCGACAGGCAGGCGCCGAGACGAAGCCGGCTGCTGTACGGCGCTGCCACGCTGTCCCCTCCGCTTACTCGCTTTCGCTTGCGGGCCCGGCTACTCGTTGTGGGCCCAGCCGCTCCACCGCTCGACGGTGATCACCACTACCGGGCCCTCAGGACGTCGCTCCGCGTACTGTTCGTAGCGTTCGGCCAGCCGATCGAGCCAGTGCCGGCGGGTGGTGTCGTCCTCGGCGAGCGCCGCGGTGCCATCGGCTCGTGCCCACCACAGGTGCCGCCAGTCGTCGGAGTAGTGGTCGGCCAGGACGCATACGCGGTCGTTGGTCGCGATGTTGCGAAGCCTGCGCAGGTCGGTGGCGCGCTTCGGTTTGTGATCCACGGCGAACGCGATCATGTCGTCCTCGACGGCGAAGACGATGGGCACCAGGTGCGGCACCCCGTGCCCGTCCACGGTGGCCAGCTCGGCGCTGCGTGCCGTCAGGAACTTCGATCGGGCCGTGGCCTCGTCCATCGAACCAACTCTCAGACGACGTCGAACTCGTTGCCCTCCGGATCCGCCATGGCCACCGCGTAATGGTCCATCCCGGGCTCCGCGAGCACGCGGACGACGGAGGCGCCCGCGTGGACCAGCCGCTCCACTTCGGCGTCGACCCGGGCTCTGCGGGTCGCCAGCGGAACCTCCTCCCGCTTGCCGCCCACCTTGATGTCGAGGTGAAAGCGGTTTTTCACCACCTTGCCCTCTGGGACCTGCTGGAACCAGATCCGCGGGCCCCCGCCCTCCGGGTCGACGATGCTGTCGGCACAGTCTCCGTCGCCGAGCTCGTCCTCCGGCACGCCGACGCTCTGCCAGTAGTCTCGCCAGGTGTCGAAGTGGCCCGGCGGCTCCTCCAGCTCGTAACCCAAGCCGTCGGCCCAGAAGCGCGCCAGCCGCTCAGGGTCGGCGCAGTCGATCACCAGCTGAAAAAAGACCATGGAGGCATCCTGCCCGAGAAGGCTGACATTTCTTTATCAGCTGGGCATCTCCAGGACCCTGGCGTGCAGGATCGATCGCTGGTGCAGGGCCGCCCGGAGAGCCCGGTGCAACCCGTCCTCCAGATAGAGCTCGCCCTGCCACTGCACCACGTGCGGGAAGAGGTCGCCGTAGAACGTGGAGTCGGCGGCGAGCAGGGAATGCAGGTCCAGCATGGCCTTCGTGGTGATCAACGAGTCGAGCCGGACCTGCCGTGGGGGGATCTGCGCCCATTCTCTGGGGGTCAGACCATGGTCGGGATAAGGGCGGCTGTCACCGACGAGCTTAAAGATCACCCCATCGATTTTAGGAGAGAATCCGATTACTCGGGGTCTTCGGGGCTGTTATAGAAGATCAGATTGCGCACATTGGGCTGGGTCGCCGCTCTCGTAACCGCGATTCAGCGCGTTGACGCGTTGCTCCGAGCTGCCGTGCGTGAACGACTCCGGGTCGATCCTGCCCTGTGTGCGTTGCTGGATCCGGTCGTCGCCGACCGCCGCCGCCGCGTCGAGCGCCTCGGCGAACTCCGAGGTGGTGAACGGCTTGTCGTAGAAGCCGGTGTCGACGGCGTGCTTGGCCCACACCCCCGCGTAGCAGTCGGCCTGCAGTTCCGTGGCCACCGAGTTGCCCGCGGAGAGCGCGCCCAGCAGGTCCTGGACGTGGTGGCCGTACTCGTGGGCGATCACATACGCCTGCGCGAACGGTCCGCCTTTGGCGCCGAACTGGTTCTGCAACTGGTTGAAGAAGCTCAGATCGAGGTAGACGCGCTGGTCGCCGGGACAATAGAAGGGACCGACCGCTGAGCTGGCCGCGCCGCAGGGGGTACGCAGGCTGCCGGAGTACAGGACCGTCTTCGCCGGGCGATAGTCGGAAACCTGCGTCTTCCAGTAGTCCTGGATGCTGTTGACCACACCTACGACCCGGCACTTCTCCGACTGGTCGGCGTCCTTGCCGGTCCGGCACTGTTGCGACAGATTCGAGGACGGCTGCCGCTGCGCGGGCTGGTTGTCGCCGCCGCTCAGGTTGTTCAGGACGAAGACCAGGACGAGCACGATCAGGCTGACGATCCCGCCGCCGCCGATGACCATGCCGCCCGGGAACCCGCCGCCGCCACCGCCGCCGCCACTGCCGCCAACGTCCTCCACCTGTGAGGCATCGAGGTTGGCGTCGTCCCTGAAGTCCATCGCTGAGGTCCCTTCTCGGGTGCTGCTCGGATGACAGCTTCCCGAAAGGGGCCCTTAGATGCCACCGGTGAACCTGGCGCGCCGCCTGTCGCACGAAGAGTAATCATGTATCTACGGAGAGATTGTCCGATAATGTGCCCATATGACGGGTGGAATGCTGGGAATCGCACTGGTGTCGCTGGGTATGGTCCTCACCCCGGGGCCGAACATGATCTATCTGGTGTCACGCTCCATCACCCAGGGCCGCCGGGCCGGCCTGATCTCCCTCATCGGGGTGGCGCTCGGCTTCACCGTCTATCTGACGGCCACCTGCCTGGGCCTGACGGCGATCTTCGCGTACGTCCCGGCCGCCTACACCGTGCTCAAGCTCGCCGGTGCCGCCTACCTGCTCTGGCTGGCCTGGAACGCCGTCAAGCCCGGCGGCACCTCCGCCTTCGAGCCGCGCGAGCTGGAGATCGAGCCGCCGCGCAAACTCTTCGCCATGGGCCTGCTCACCTGCCTGCTGAACCCGAAGATCGCGATCCTGTACCTCTCGCTGCTGCCGCAGTTCATCGACCCCGCCATGGGGCACGTGCTGCTGCAGAGCCTCGCGCTCGGCTCCGTCCAGATCTTCATCGGCACCCTGGTCAACGCCCTGATCGCCGTGTCGGCGGGCGCTCTGGCGGCCTTCCTGGCCCACCGCCCGCTCTGGCTGCGGATCCAGCGCTACTTCATGGGCACCGTGCTCGCCGGCATCGCCGTCCACCTGATCGCCGATCGCTCCAAGGCCCTGGCCCCGGCTTAGGCGCCTGCTCGCCTGCTTCCGCGGGCTGTGAGCGAGCCGGCCCGGCCAGACGCCCTGATCAGGTGAGTGCGACGCGGACGGCCGAAGGGTCGACTCCGGACAGGGGGATGGCGAAGACGGCCGTCCGCTCGCGCGCCCCGTACACCACGAACCGCAGGCCGTCCTCGTCCCACACGTCCTGGACGTCCGAGGTGAGCTGCGCGGACGCCGAGCAGTAGGCGGGGCTGAGGTAGAGCAGGTGCAGCGAGACCTCCAGCGGGATCTTCTCCGGCGAGCGTACGGCGAGCGGCCGGCGGATCTGGACGAGCAGTTGGCGCAGTGGGCGCAGCCAGTAGCGGTCCAGCTCCGCCGACAGGCCGAGCAGGGCGACGACCTCCACCAGGCCCAGGGCCACGAGCGGGGGTTCCAGCGGGTACGGCCCCGCCCAGATCGCCGCGACGCCCGCGGCGCACAGGAGCCCCGCGCGGGCGAAGGCGCGCCAGTTCACGGGATGGGAGTGCGCGCCCAGGCAGCCGCATGACGAGGCGGGCGCGGTCGCGTACGCATAGGTGAGATAGGCGAGGAATCCCGTGGAGAGTACGGCGGCGGCCGCGCCCTCCTCAGGGGAGACCGGAGGCACCAGCAGTGCGGCCGCCACCGCGAGCTCCATCACCCCGACGAGCCGGAGCGTGGGGATCGCGCGCGCCGAGCCGACCAGCCGGGCCAGTGCGGTCCGCCCGGCTTCCGCCCGCATCCGGCGACTGAACAGTTTCATCAGGGCCGCCCAGGCGAGGAAGAGGGCGATCACGTACGGCTGAAGCGCGGCGATCCCTTGCATCTGTCGCTCCTAGTGGGGGGAGAAGACGGTGGCGATGTCGACCTCGTTCGTGTCCGGTCGCCACGCGCCCAGGATCTGCACGTGCTGGCTCACCCGCAGCAGCGAGAGGTCCGAGGACGGCGGTGACTCGGAATGGACGGCGACCGACTTGCCGGGCACGACGTGGCAGAGGACCTCCTGACCGTTGTGGTCGAGGTGGAGCTTGTCGCTGGTGATGTTCTTGATGTGGCCTTTGATGTTGACGATGTTGAGCCATACCGCCTCGGCGGCGAGCACTCCGTCGGGCATCCGCACACCCCGGGCGTACAGGCCGTCACCCGGCTTGGCCTGGTCGAAGGGGATCGGCCCGAGCTTCCAGAGGCTGGTGCCGTCCACGACCCTGATGTTGTGGAAGACCATGTTCGAGCCCAGGACGAGGAGCGTGTTGTCCTTGATCGAGCGGATCCGGCCCTCGGCGAAGTTGGGGTCGGGAGCGCCGGGCTCGGCCCCCTGCGCCTTGGCCGAGGCGAACGCCGCCTCGGGGCCGAGCGAACCCAGCGCGGTCGCGGCGACCACGCCGGCGCCGCCACCGAGCAGGGCGGACTTGAGCATTTGCCGTCTGCTGGTCATCGTCAGCTCCCTAGGGCGTCGAGATCTCGCACGGTCGCAGGCCGGTGGAGAGGCTGGCGATCTTGCTGTAGGCGGCCGGGGTGAGGTCGATGATGCGGTCGCCGGCGCAGGTCGCGCCGCAACAGCTCTTCTCACCGCAGAACAGGTCCGTCTGCGGGCCGCAGTCGGCGATGGCGGTGACGACGCTGGAACCGCTGCACAGTGCCGTGATCTTGTGCTGGAACCCGCAGGTCCGCCGGGAGAGGTTGAAACCGCAGGTGTCGGGGTGGGTGATCGCCCAGCAGGCGTCGGAGGTGTTGGGCCAGGCGTGCTGGAGGCTTCCCGAGTTGCAGGTGCCACAGGCGCCCTTGCCGGTGGTGCTGCATGGTCCCCAGGCTGTGCCGCAGCAGAACCAGGAGACCTCTCCTTGGACGGCGGCGAGTAAGTCGATGGGTGTGGGGTCAGTGGGCTGGCTGCGCGCCATGCGCGTCCTCCTTGGGGTCGGCTCTGGACGGTCCCCCGATGAGGTGGTGAAACTTTCCGACTTGATCCATCAAAACATGTAAGAATTTTTCGTCAATGCCCAAAATGTGCCGGGAATCGAAGGAAGGGCGATGAGGCGGGGCTGCGGCTGGACGCGGCGCTCGGCGGGGAAGAGCCGGTAGATCGCCTCGCGTACGACTTCCTGGTTGAATTCCTACTTCTTTGATAATCTCAGGCCATGGCAGAGACCTCCTACAGCATCGGAGAGGGGCCCTCGACCCGAGTCAGCCTCTCCTTGCCTGAAGGTACGGCTGAGGCGATTCGTCGCCGCGTCGGTAAGCGAGAGTTCTCCTCGTTCATCGCCGCAGCGGTCGAACGCGAACTGCGTGGCCAGATTCTGGATGAGTATCTGGCCGACTACGAGCATCGCAACGGTCTTGTCCCGGCCCAGGATCAGGAGCGGGCACACCAGGTGTTCGCCGAGGTGTTCGCCGAGGAGGAGAGCGATTGACGCGCCCCAGGTTGACGCATGAGGGGACCCTGGTTCTCGACTGCGAAGGATTGTCGAGGTTCGTTGATGATCAGTCGGCCGTCGTCGCCTTGGTCGCGGAAGCGCGCAGTCGTGGAATGGAAGCGGTGATCAGCGCTCTCACCATCACCGAGACCGCGCACCGGCGTACGGACAAGGCCCGGCTCGCCTGGCTTCTGTCCGGTATGCGGATCGCCCCCGTCGGCGAAGAGGAGGCGAAAGCGGCCTCCGCGATGCTGATCGGAGCCGGGCTGCATGGTCACAAGTACGCGGTCGACGCCGTCGTGGCAGAGATGGCGGTACGCCAACAGAGGCCGGTCGTCATGCTCACCTCCGACATCGACGACATGACCAAGCTCTGTGGCGATCGAGTGCGTCTCGTAGCCGTGTAGACCCCGACATCATCCACGATCTGGCCCGCGGCGGTGGAACCCACGCCGCACAAGCCCTCCTGTCCGGACACGCACCTACGTGTTCTCGAACTGCGGCATCTGGGACGTCAAGAAGGCCGACGCGCACGTCCTGTCCAACGTGCACACGGAAATCCGGCCGGGCCGCCGGTGTGCGACCCCGCCGGATGCCTTCGCTCAGCAGGGGCTACTGGACCAGTTGAGGTAGCCGGTGATGGTGCCCCAGGTCGAGACTTCACCGCTGCAGAATTCTGTCTTGACTCCGACCAAGTTGGTGCGCGCGGAGTCGGAGTAGTACGTGGTGTTGCACATGTAGCCTGCCGGGCACCTGAAACCCTGCGTGCCGGCTTGCGCGGTGGTCGGTACGACAGCGAGGGCGACGGCGGCCAGGGCCGCGACGCCCAGTGCGCGACGGATCATGAGCTGTCCTTCCTGATCAGGGGAAACGGGTGGAACTCGGCAGGGGCACCGGGAAACGGTTCTGCCGCAGGTCTGCGATCAGTCACAGGGGATTTCAGACCGGTCTTTGTGTGCCAGGAGTACGAGAAGGCGTCGAGCGCGCAGCCTTGGCCTGCGCGGGGCCGGTCGGGCGGGCGACGAGAACGAAGACGGCGTGAAGGTTCAGCAGATCGCTGGAAACGAGCTGCCCGGCGTTCCGCTCAGCAGCGGCTTCGGTAGATATCCACATAGGCACTGCGAGTGCCCCAGACGTACAACGTGCCGTCGCAAGCCTCCTCTCTCGATCCGATCACGTCGGTGTGGGCGGCGTCGGAGAAGAACGTGGTGACGCAGAACCAGTCGATCTTGCAGGCTGCGGCCTGCGCTGGGGCGGTAGGTAGGGCGACGAGGGCAGCGGTGGCCAGGGTTGTGGCGACCAGTGCGCGACGGATCATGAACCGACCTTCCTGAGCACGAAACGGGGTGGGATTCACCTCCTGGCAGGCGTTGACCCCATGATCGAAATGATCTGTGCCGTCCGAAGGAAATGCAATACTTACAAAATTTCGTGACAATCTGGCAAGTGAATTCGCGTCTCGCGTCATGATGTGTTGTTATTTCCGGGCCATTGATGATGCGTATCCATGCGATTACCTGATGTCATGTCCGCTGTTCATATCGCCGCACCTGTACGGTCCCGATAATTCGGACGCACCCCAAGCCGGTTTTTTGATTTACGGCAGTGATGCAGGGGTTGGCCGCGATTCGCCAGGGACTTGTTGACGTTCATCGAGTTCGCGGTCTTGCCCGTTATGTCCCCTGGGCGGTTGGGGTGGGCCGGCGCATGTCGCTGCGGGGCAGCATGGCGATGGCCTGCTCGTCGAGTTCGGTGATCATCCAGCCGACCAGACAACGCACCGTGCGGTGGGTGGTGTTCAGCCCTTCCAGGTGGGCCGGCAGGTCGTGGGTGGCGGTCGTCGGGGGAACTAAGACCACCACGCTACGACGAGTGCGCCCCTGGTCACCGCCTCAGCGTGACGACCTCAGCCGCTCCAGGGCGAACGAGCGGATCTCCTCGGTCTCCGTGTCGGCGGCGCGCTCCAGGAGCCTCGGGTCCTTTCCGGACAGGCGAGCCGCCGCCGCGGCGGCGAACAGGCGCGTGGTCAGGTCGTCGGCTTCGAGTTGCTCGATGACTTCGCGGGGGTCCGCCTGCTCGGTTTCCTGGCGGATCAGCCACTCGGTCAGAGTTCTGATGTGGCCGGTCGGAAGGTGTGGCACTCCTGCGGCCAATTGATCGACCGTCGCGCCGGCCAGGAAACGGAGCACTTTCCAGCGTACGGCGGGTTCGGGGTCCTGACTCAGGTTGAGGGTTCGCGCGATCACCGCTCCGTCGTCGGCGTTCGTCAGCACGACTTCGACGGCGAAAAATCTTACGTACAGGAGTGGGTGGTCGAGGAGCGCCGGAATTTCCGTCATCAGGGGGGCGGCGCGGTCTCCCAGCTCCGAAAGCAGCCAGGCTCCCGTCTTCACGGACGCGGCGTGGTCGCTGTGGATGAGCCTGCCGAGGTTCTCGACGGGATAGCCCGCGTACAGCTCGTCCAGCAGGTCGTTTGCCGCGGGGCCGACGACGGCGTCGTCGTCGGGATGCATGCGAATGCGTTCTATCAGGTCGTCCCCTGGCTGCGTATCCATGGATCCCTTACCAATCATTCAGATCGTCTTTTAGCTTTTCGAGGGCTTCCCGTTCTCGGCGCATTCTTTCCTGGTGGCCGGCGTCAGAGAATCCGAGCCATGCTTCTTCTTCCTCTCTTGCCTTGACGCTGTCCTCCAGGTCTTTTTTCACCCTCCTCTTCTCTTGTTCCGTCATCCCGGCTGTGTTGTCGGGCACGTTGCCATGAAATTTGCCGGTGTTGTCCTTCTTACCCCAACTTATGTTCGTACGTAGGCCACGGTCCCCGCGCAAGGCGGTCCCGCCCTCGTACGGGCTCAACCGGCCGCCCGGCCCGGCCAGGGCGGGATTGCCGAGGCCGCCCCGCGGGCCGATCGCCTTTCCGCCGAGTTCCTCGAGTCGCCGGGTGATGCGTTCGACCGCGGGGGTGAGACGGGTGGCGACGCCGCGCTCGAAGGTGTGCTTGATCCGCTGGATGGCCGCGCGGGAGAAGGCCATCCGGCTCGCCGCCAGGCCCGCTCCCGCCGCTCCCGCTCCCAGGGTCAGTTTCAGGACGCTCGCGAGATCCACGAGCTGCGTGATCTCCGCGAGCCGGGCGGCCGAGGCCACTGAGGCGAATCCGTTCGCCACCGGTGGCAGGACGTTCATCGCGGCGGCGGTCTGGTGCAGGCCGCCGCCGTTGCGCTGCCAGTTCTCCGCCAGCGCCGTCGCGGATCGTCCTTGGTAGCCGTCGGTCGCCCGCTCCATGGTGGAGTCGGCGTTCTCGGCCAGTGTGGTCAGGTTCGGGACGATGTCGCTGACGACTCGCGCGTCCGTCACCACCTTGTCGGGATCGACGTCGAGGACGTTGACGCCGATCAACTGGGCCAGTTCCTCGATGAGGGGCGGCGTGTCCATACCTATGCCGTGGTCCCTGTCGCCGGGATGACGCTCGCGGCGTCGGCGTTTCTCATCGTGGCGGCCGTGTCCGCCAAGCCGCTCCCCGTGGTGTCGAGCACGGCGCCATGGGCGGACAGCGTGCGTACCCCGGTCTGGACGCATTCCGCGAACGCCATGACGAACGGCGCGATCAGCCCGTCACTGCCCCATGAGCCGCCGAGCCCCAGTTGTTCCAGATGCCGGGGCACCGACTGGTACTCCTCGGCATGCCGCCCCATCTGCCCGGATCCGGCGTCCAGTGACTCAGGGTCTGCCTCGAATCTCCCGTACATTCCCGGCACGCTAGGCAGTGACCGACAGCCTGGCGGACATTTCGAGGAACTTGTAAATGCTCGCTCTCGCCGAGTCACGGCTGGAAGACTTTCCGTACCAGACGTGATTGTGGGGGCCGCGTGCGACCGTCGTCCATGCAGGAAGACCGTGAATACCTGGACCACCTGCTGCCGCGGGCGGAGGACGCGATCCGCGGCCTGCGTGACGCTCATGCCCGGCTCGGGCGGATCACCGGTGCCGGCGAGGGGGCCGAAGGGCTGGTCCGTGCGGTGGCCGACGGGCGAGGAAGAGTACGGGAACTCGTTCTCGCGCCGCGTAGCAAGCGACTGGACGCCGCGGCTCTCGCCCGGGAAGTCGGCGAGGCGATCCTGACCGCTCAGCGGGACGCCGAACGCCAGGTCCAGGCGATCATGGACGAGGTCGACGCGAAGATCGCGGCACTGCCCAAGGCGCTCGACGCGGAGTTCGTGCAGGAACGGATCGAGCAGGTGTCCCGCGAGATCGGCCTCGCCATGTGAGATCCGGCGGGGGCGCCGGTGCGCCACCCCGCCGGATGCCTTCGCTCAGCCGCAGTAGCTCACGTCCAAGGTGGTGTAGCGGGTGACGTCGCCCCAGATCTCGGACGAACCGTCGCAGCCTTCGCCTTTTTCTCCGACCACGTCGGTGTGGGCGGCGTCGGAGTAGTACGTGGTGAGGCACCTGTAGTTTGGCCGGCAGTTGTAACCCTGCGTGCCGGCTTGCGCGGTGGTCGGTACGACAGCGAGCGCGGCGGCGGCCAGGGCTGTGGCGGCCAGTACGCGACGGATCATGAACGGTCCTTCCTGAGCACGAAGACGACGTGGAGCTGGCCGGTGTTCGCTCAGCAGGGGCTCCAGTAGAGGTCCACATAGATGCTGCGTGTGCCCCAGACGTACAACGTGCCGTCGCAGGCTTCGTCCCTCAAGCCGATCTCGGTGGTGTGGGCGGAGTCGGAGTAGTACGTGGTGATGCAGTGGTAGTTGATCGGGCAGGCTTGGGCCTGCGCGGGGGCGGTGGGGAGGGCGACGAGGGCAGCGGCGGCCACGGCTGCGGCGACCAGTGCGCGACGGATCATGAATCGTCCTTCCTGAGCACGAAACGGTGTGGGAATCCCTCCTGACAGGAGGCGACCCAACCCATGATCAAAATGATCTGTCCCGTCCGCATGAAACGCAATACTTACTAACATGTATGACGATCTGTAGAAAGACTGGTGCATTCGCGGAACGCGTTATGGCGTGTTGTTATTATCGGACCATTGATGATGCGTATCGGGGCGCTCGCCTGGTGTTATGTCCGCTGCTAGTGCCGTCGTACCTGCGCTGTCCCGATAATTCGGACGCACCTCAAGCCGGTTTTTGATCTACGGATCGGATAAGGTCGCCAGCCGGTCGTGGAGCTCAGAAGAATTTTCCAGAGATATGCGGCAGGGATACAGGGGTTGCATAGGTATTCATGCTGAAATTCGCGGCGGAATGCGGGGCGGAAATCTCGCTCATGGAGCTGTGCGCGGCCGGACCAAGGCTCGGCACCTGCGTCAGGTTCTGGCCTGCTGCCGGGTCGCGCGGATCAAGCGGGGAGGTCTGGCAGCCCTGTGCGAGGCTCGGCGTGCCCAGGCGGGCGTCAACTGCGGCCCGAACGCCAGGAAGGGGTGTGCCGTGATCACGGCACACCCCTTCTGGGCTGGCGGAGGATAGGAGATTTGAACTCCTGAAGGGTTGCCCCTTACACGCTTTCCAAGCGTGCGCCCTCGGCCACTAGGCGAATCCTCCGCCGAGTAGCTTACCGGACTCCGGTAGGTGCCGAGACCACGATTTACGTGTGGCGAGGCCTCGGTTCAGCTGCAGCGAGCACTGCCGGATGTGGCTAGACTGTCCAAGGACCCCTCGCGCGGCGTCATCCTGTGAACCTCCCCAGGGCCGGAAGGCAGCAAGGATAAGCGGGCTCTGGCGGGTGTGCGGGGGGTCTCTTCGTTGAGAACCCCCTCGCAGGCGGGATGGTCGCATGAGCCTTGCGCTTTATCGCAGGTACCGACCTGGGACCTTCGCTGAGGTCAAGGGTCAGGAGCACGTCACCGATCCGCTCCGACAGGCACTGCGTACGGGCCGTATCAACCACGCCTACCTGTTCAGCGGGCCCCGCGGCTGCGGCAAGACCTCCAGCGCCCGCATCCTGGCGCGTTCGCTCAACTGCGAGAAGGGCCCCACCCCGGATCCGTGCGGCGTCTGCGAGTCGTGTGTCGCGCTCGCCCCCACCGGTCCGGGCCACCTGGACGTCATCGAGATCGACGCCGCCTCTCACGGTGGTGTGGACGACGCGCGTGACCTGCGCGAACGCGCCTTCTTCGCGCCCGTCTCCGCGCGCTTCAAGATCTACATCATCGACGAGGCGCACATGGTGACCCGAGAGGGTTTCAACGCGCTGCTCAAGCTCGTCGAGGAGCCTCCGTCGCACCTGAAGTTCATTTTCGCGACTACCGAGCCGGAAAAGGTCATCGGCACCATCAAGTCGCGTACCCACCACTATCCATTCCGGCTGATGCCGCCCGCGACGCTGCGTGCGCTGCTCGAAGAGATTCTCCTCGCGGAGAACGCGCCGTTCGAGCCGACCGCCCTCCCGCTCGTCGTACGCGCCGGCGCCGGATCCGCGCGTGACTCGCTGTCCATCCTCGACCAGCTGCTCGCGGGGGCCGAGGAAGACGGCATCACCTACGCCAAGGCCGTCTCGCTGCTCGGCTACACCGACGGCGACCTGCTCGACGAGGTCGTCCACGCGTTCGCCACCCGTGACGGGGCGCAGATCTTCCACACCGTCAACCGGGTGATCGAGGGTGGCCACGATCCCCGGCGGTTCGCCGCCGACCTGCTCGAACGCTTCCGCGACCTGGTGATCCTGGCGAACGTCCCCGAGGCGGCCACCAGCGGCCTGCTCGACCGCCCGGCCGACGAGCTGGATCGCCTCGTCCAGCAGGCAGGCTCGATGGGGCCGGCCGAGCTCACGCGGGCCGCCGAGATCTTCAACAGCGGCCTCACCGAGATGCGCGGCGCGACCTCGCCGCGGCTCCTGCTCGAATTGATGTGCGCCCGCGTCCTGCTGCCCGGCGCCTCGCAGGGCGAGGACGCCCTGCTCGCCCGCCTCGAACGTCTCGAACGCGGCGGCGCCGTCGCCCAGATGGCCGCCCGAGCCGCGGGTACGGTCCGCACGGCGGCTGACTCCGGTTCGCCGGCGGCGTCCATGCCGCAACCGGGGGCGGCGGGTGGTGCTTCGCACGTGGCCGGGGGCTCCTACGCGGCAGGCGCCGCGCAGGCCGGTGGTGCCGGGCATCCCGGTAGTGCCGGATACGCGAGTGGCGCCCCGCAGGCGGGGAGTGCCGCGTACGCCGGCGGTGCCACGAATGTTGACGGTGCCGCGCCTGCCGGTGGCCCGCAGGTCGGGGCAGGCGCGCAGGCCGACGGTCCGGGGGCGGGTGGTGCTTCCACGAGCGCGGGTGCCCAGGCGGGCAGTGCCGACGACTGGCCGGAGCCGGCACGTCCCGGTCGGCCCGCGCAGTCAGCCGCCGGGTCTCAGGGCACGGCGTCGCATGGTGCCGGGTCCCAGGCGCCGTCGTCGCATGCCGCCGGGTCTCAGGGAGCGTCGTCCCCAGGCCAGTCGTCCCCAGGCCAGTCGTCCCCAGGCCAGTCGTCCCCAGGCCAGTCGTCCCCAGGCCAGTCGTCCCACGGTCAGGGGTCCTATGGGCAGGGGTCCCAGGCTCAAGAGGGCGCGGCTCATGGTGGCGGTGGGGCCGCAGCGGGTGGTGCCGGGGCGGTTCAGCAGCAGTGGCCCGCTGTGCTGGCCGCGCTCAAGCAGCGCAGCATCGTCGTCTGGGCCAACGTGAGCACCAACGCCCAGGTGGTCGGCATCGAGGGCAACCTGGTCACGCTCGGCTTCGGCCAGGTCGGCGCGATGAAGAACTTCACCGGTGGCGGCAAGGACGCCGTGGTGGCCAGCGCGCTGGGCGACGTGTTCGGCGGCACCTGGCGGGTCGAGGCGGTCGTAGGCGGTTCCCCGGTCCCTCAGGGCTCCGGCGGCCCGCGGCCGGGCTCTCACCCGGGTCCTCAGCCGGGCTCTCACTCAGGTCCTCAGCCCGGATCTCACTCGGGTCCTCAGCCGGGCTCGCACGCAGGTCAGCAGGATCCGTCGGGCGCTTCCCGGTACAACCAGCCAGGCTCCGGCGCGGCCCCACAGAGCGCCGCCCAGAGTGGGCAGCCCTCGTCGGGGCACGGCCGCACTCGTTCGCATGGCTCGTCGGACGACGATTCCGGCTCCCAGGAGGCGAGCCAACCCCCCGGACCCGCCGACCACGCGGCCCAGGGCGGTGGCCGTCCGACGACGGACGAGTCCTGGCCGGACGCCCCTGACGACCCGAGCCCGGGCTCTCCGCCCTCCCCGGACCCCACTCAATCGACTTCCGGGGTCCGGCCCCAGGGGCGCGCCGGCTCGGGCGCGCCCGGTGGAACTCCTCCGGTCGGGGGTGGCTCGGCCGGGACAGGTCTGGCCGCCGCGAGGTCGGCCGCGAAGGCAGCCGCCCAAGCGGGTCCCAGAGCCCCCGCGCCCCGTCAGGGAGGCTCCGCCGCCTGGCCGGACGCGGTCCCGGAACGCCGGAAGGGCCCGGAGGCCGACGAGGTCGACCCGCTGAACGACGCCGACGCGGACGTGAACGAGCTGTCCGGCATGGCACTCCTCCAGAGCCAGCTCGGCGCCCAGGTGATCGGCGAGATCTGACCACACCTGACCACACCGACCACGCCTGATAGGCGGCACCGATCACGGCCCCCTCCGCGCTGGGTCGTGCGAGGATCCGAGGGCAGGAGCGTCCCCGTGCTTGGCGTGTGAGGAGCCGTTGGGGAAGTCGGCTGGATGGCGTCAGGCGCGTAGGCGGGCGCGGGCGACGGCGGCGCGGTGGTCGGTGGCGGGGAGGTCGGTGGTGAGATGCTGCAGGATCTCGAAGTCCTCTCGTCCCCCGGAGGTCTGCGCGTACGCCCACAGATCGTCGGGTGAGCCGCGCAGCAGCAGGCATGTGCGTACCTGGACCTCAAGTTCGTCCCGTTCGCGGCGGATCTCGGGGGATTCCGAGCGGGGCAGCAGGGGGCCGGTGTAGGCGCGCGCCAGTGACGCGGGGTCCGAGCTCGACAGGAGGTGTCGGAGCTCCAGGAAGTCGGCCTCGATGGGTGCGGTCAGGCGGTACGGGCGGGCGCCGATCGTGTCGCCGAGCTCGGCGCGGAGGCGGTGGATCTCGACCCGGATCGTCCCTGGATTGCCGTCGTCGCCGTACAGGTGGAAAGAGAGTTGTTCGGCGGTGAGGCCGGTGGGGTGGAGTGCCAGGAGGGCGAGGATCTCCGTGTGCCGGAGGGAGAGGGGCAGGTGGCGCTCGCCCACCAGAGCCGTCGGCGATCCGTCGCCGAGGAAGCCGTGGAGACGGAGGCGGGCGGGGGCGGATGGCGGGGGCGCGGCGCGCAGGAGGTAGCCGTCGGAGAAGGGTTCGAGGAGGACGAACCGGCCGTCGCGTAGGATCATGCGCTCGCCGGGGGCGGGCAGCGGGACCCGTTCGCCGAGCGTGCCCAGCGGGTCTCCGGAGATGACGCGGCCCGTCGGCGAGAGCAGGATGCCGGGGCGGCCGCCCAGCGCCTCGTAGCGGCGGCGCAGGCGCTCGTCGCGTTCGTGCATGCGCAGGGCGAGCTGGGTCTCGGCGAGCTTGGCGGTGGCGCAGACCAGCGCGACCGCGGCTGGGTGGGGAGAGCGCGCCGGATCGGTGATGTCGACGCAGCCGAGCACCTGGTCGGTGTCGGGGTCGATGATCGGGGCGGCGCTGCGCGACTGGACGTGCAGCATGCGCATGAGCTGTTCTTCCGAGTAGACCCGCACCGGCGGGCGGGTCGCCGGTGCGGTGGTCAGGCTGCCGTTCGTGTCGGGGAGGCCGGTCCGGTCGGGGGCGCGGGTCGCGTCAGGGTTGCCGTCACGCCCCAGGACCCTGCCCTCGGCGTCCGTCACGACCACGACATGGGCGGATTCGTCGGCTATGTGGGCGAGTAAGGGGAGCAGCGGCTGCAACGGGTGTGGCTCGGGTGTGTCGGGGCTGTCCGGGACCTCACGAGGGAGGGCGGTCCCCGCGCCTGTGGACCCCTGCCAGGAGGCAGGGGGCAGTCCGCGTGCTTCCTCGGGCACGGCCTCCTCCGTAACCGCTGTTTCGTGCGCCCCGCGAGACCGGCGGGAGTACGCGGCTAGATGTGCGCGACGCATCGGACACTCCAAGTAGTCAATTACTTACGGTGAGCATCCGCTTCGAGGTTGGCGGGCGCAACCCGTTCGGTGGGATTGCAAAGGGGGATTGCAAAGGGTGATTGAATGATCGCAACGTGTGTGCAACGTTGCCGCGGCTAGCGTGCGGCAACGCGTCGGCGTGGTGCGGCCGCTCCGGTCGGCGTGTTGGCCGGGTCTCGGACACTGGAGGGGGGCCGGGATCCGGCCAAGGCGAAACACGGGCATCCCTCCAGTACATGACGAGGCCCAAACACCGTAGGCTCGTGGCAGTCAAGAACGCGGAGCCACGAGGAGCGCACGACGGTGAACCCAGGGGATGTCAACCTGCAGCAGCTGCTGGAGCAGGCACAGCTCATGCAGCAGCAGCTTGTGAGCGCCCAGCAGGAGCTCAACGACGCGCAGATCGAGGGCTCGGCCGGCGGCGGCATGGTCACGGCCGTTGTCAACGGCTCGGGAGAGCTGCTCGAACTGAAGATCGACCCAAGCGTGATCGACGCCGACGACCCGCAGGACACGGCCGACACGATCGCCGACCTGGTGATCGCCGCGGTACGCGACGCGGTGCGCGCGGCGGCCGACCTGCAGCAGGAGAAACTGGGCCCGCTGGCCCAGGGGCTCGGCGGCGGCGGCCTCGGACAGTTGCCAGGGTTCTAGGCCATGTACGAAGGGGTCGTCCAGAACCTGATCGATGAGCTCGGCATGCTGCCCGGCGTCGGTCCCAAGAGCGCGCAGCGGATCGCGTTCCACCTGCTGGCGGCCGACCCGGCCGATGTGAAGCGGCTGGCCCACGCGCTGCTGGAGGTCAAGGAGAAGGTCAGGTTCTGCCGGGTGTGCGGCAACGTGGCGGCCGAGGAGGAGTGCCGCATCTGCCGCGATCCGCGCCGGGACACTCATGTGATCTGCGTGGTCGAGGAGTCGAAGGACGTCGTCGCGATCGAGAAGACGCGCGAGTTCCGCGGGACCTATCACGTGCTCGGCGGCGCGATCAGCCCGATCGACGGCATCGGCCCCGACGATCTGCGCATCCGTGACCTCATGACGCGCCTGGCCGACGGCCGGATCACGGAGCTCATCCTCGCCACGGACCCCAATCTCGAGGGGGAGGCGACGGCTACCTACCTTGCCCGTCTGGTCAAGCCGATGGGTCTGAAAGTGACACGACTGGCCAGCGGTCTGCCTGTGGGCGGTGACCTCGAGTACGCCGACGAGGTGACCTTGGGCCGCGCATTCGAAGGACGGAGGCTGCTGGATGTCTGACCAGTGGAGCGCGCTGGCGGAGGAGATAGCCGGCCACGCGCAGAACTATTTGGACGGCCTGACCAGGGTCGCCGGCGGCGAGGGCGGTGACGCCATCTGGTCGCTGTTGCTGGTCGAGGTGGCGCAGGTGAGCCTGGCGGGCGCCAAGCTCGGCGCCAACGAGGATGTGATCCTCTCGGGCAACTACGAACCGCCGCTGAGCGCTGATCCCGACATCGACGGCGTGCGCACCGCGTTGTCGGAGTTGCTGGAGGCGGTCGACGACTACGCCGAGGTGTTCGACCCGTACAAGGACACGGGCGTCACGCCGTACCGGCTCTCCGACGACCTGACGGCGGTCGCGGCCGACATCATCCACGGTCTGCGCCATTTCCAGGCGGGGCGGCCGCACGAGGCGTTGTGGTGGTGGCAATACTCCTACTTCAACACTTGGGGCAACCACGCGGGCGCGGCCATGCGCGCACTTCAGGCGCTGGCGGCCCACTCGCGGCTCGACGTGGCGGAGGAAACCACGACGGTGTGATTGTCCACATAGTGGTATGAACCATTAGGCCCATGAGAGGCCCCCAGTAGACTGGCAGCTCACAGTCCGAACCGGGAGACTCTCGTGGCCCTCGTTGTGCAAAAGTACGGTGGTTCATCCGTCGCCGACGCGTCCTGCATCAAGCGGGTCGCGCAGCGGATCGTGGCGACGAAAAAAGCCGGCAACGACGTGGTCGTGATCGTTTCCGCGATGGGCGACACGACGGACGAGCTGCTCGATCTGGCGGAGCAGGTGTCGCCGCTGCCTCCGGGCCGCGAGCTCGACATGCTGCTGACCTCCGGCGAGCGCATCTCGATGGCCCTGCTGGCGATGGCGATCGCCAACCTGGGGCACGAGGCCCGCTCGTTCACCGGCTCGCAGGCGGGTGTGATCACCGACTCCACGCACGGCAAGGCGCGCATCATCGACGTGACGCCGAGCCGCATCCGTGAGGCGCTCGACCGGGGTCACATCGCGATCGTGGCCGGGTTCCAGGGCGTCTCGCAGGACACCAAGGACATCACCACGCTGGGCCGCGGCGGCTCCGACACGACCGCCGTGGCGCTGGCCGCCGCGCTGGACGCGGATGTCTGCGAGATCTACACCGATGTCGACGGCATCTTCACCGCCGACCCCCGCATCGTGCGCGCGGCGCAGCAGATCCCCAAGATCTCCTATGACGAGATGATGGAGATGGCCGCCTGCGGTGCGAAGATCCTGCACCTGCGCTGCGTCGAGTACGCTCGGCGCTTCAATGTGCCGATCCACGTACGCAGTTCGTTCAGCACCAAAGAAGGCACCTGGGTCGTTTTCGATCCTTACACCGAAGGAACCGAGATGGAGCAGCCGATCATCTCCGGCGTCGCGCACGACCGGAGCGAGGCCAAGATCACCGTTGTCGGGGTGCCCGACAAGGTCGGCGAGGCTGCCGCGATCTTCAAAACTCTGGCGGACGCCGGGATCAACATTGACATGATCGTGCAGAACGTCTCGGCCGCGGCCACGGGTCGCACCGACATCTCCTTCACGCTGCCCACGACCGACAGCTCGACGGCGCTGACGGCGTTGAAGAGGATCCAGGGCGACATCGCCTACGAGTCGCTGCTCTTCGACGACCAGATCGGGAAGGTGTCGCTGATCGGGGCGGGCATGCGCTCGCACCCGGGCGTCACGGCGACGTTCTTCGCGGCCCTCGCCGACGCGGGGGTCAACATCGAGATGATCTCCACCTCGGAGATCCGCATCTCGGTGATCGTCGAGCAGGACGGTGTCGACGCGGCCGTGGCGGCCGCCCACCGTGCCTTCGATCTCGACGCCGACCAGGTCTCAGCAGTGGTGTACGGAGGTTCAGGACGATGAGCAGGCCCAATCTGGCGTTGATCGGCGCGACCGGGGCCGTCGGCACCGTCATGCGCGACCTGGTCTCCACCCGCGCCGACATCTGGGGCGAAGTACGCCTCGTCGCCTCCCCGCGCTCGGCGGGCAAGCTGCTCAAGGTGCGCGGCGAGGACGTCGTGGTGCAGGCGCTGGCGCCCGAGGTGTTCGACGGCATCGACATCGCCATCTTCGACGTGCCCGACGAGGTGTCGGCCGTGTGGGTGCCGATCGCGGCCGAGCGTGGCGCCATCGCGATCGACAAGTCGGGCACGTTCCGCATGGAGCCCGACGTCCCGCTGGTCGTGCCGGAGGTCAACCCGCTCGACGCCCGCCGGCGGCCGCGCAACATCATCTCGACGCCCAACTGCACCACGCTGTCGATGATGGCGGCCATCGGCGCGCTGCACGCCGAATACACGCTCAAGGAGCTCGTCGTCGCCTCCTACCAGGCGGTTTCCGGCGCGGGCGTGGCGGGTTCCGCGCGGCTGTACGACGAGGTCGAGGCGCTGGCCGGTGACCGGTCGATCGGCCAGGTCGCGGGCGACGTGCGCAAGGTGCTGGCCAACAGGCTGCCCGAGGAGTCGCCGTTCCCGGCGCCGGTCGCGTTCAACGTGGTGCCGTGGGCGGGCTCGTACAAGGAGGGTGGCTGGGCGTCCGAGGAGCTCAAGCTGCGCAACGAGTCGCGCAAGATCCTCGGCATCCCCGACCTGAAGGTCTCCGCGACCTGCGTCCGGGTGCCGGTGATCACCACGCATTCGCTGGCGGTGCACGCGCGGTTCGAGCGTGAGATCACGGTGGCGGACGCGCACCGGGTGCTGGAGGCGGCGCCGACGGTGGTGCTGATGGACGACCCGGCCAACGGGGTGTACCCGATGCCGGTGGATGTCGTGGGCACCGACCCGACGTACGTCGGGCGGGTCCGGCAGGCGATGGACTTCCCGAACACGCTGGATCTGTTCGTGTGCGGCGACAACCTGCGCAAGGGGGCGGCGCTGAACGCCGCCGAGATCGCCGAGCTGGTGGCCACCGAGCTGTAGCCGTCCGGAGCTCTGTACGCGGCGCGTCGCACGTTCCCGTGCGGCGCGTCGCTGCTTTCTTCGCCACGGGCGGGTGCGTGGTTCCGTTCTTTGAGAACTCTTTTTTTACGGCACGGCATGGTGGGCCGCCATCCGCCGACATGGGCGGACGTCTGTCCAGGGGGACGCTTACCAGGTGGGCGGACGCGCCGCCGTTACGCCGCGGACGCCGGCCGGTGTCGTGGCCGGTTCGTTGGCCACCTGGTAAGCGGCTGAGGCCGTCGGCCCTGTTACCGGAACAGGATGTCCCAGTGGTCTATCTCGTCGGCGAAGACCGTGCCTGTGGGTGATCGGTAGAGGGCGGCGCCGTCGCCGCGCGTACCGGATTTTTCGTGCTTTTTGGTTATGTATCGGTCGATGCATGAGTTGTGAGTGATGTCGAGCTTGTAGCCCTTGCCGTGGCTGAAGCGGCCCGGGGCGTGGCCCGTTTCCGTGCCGCCGGTGACCATGATGGGGCAGCTGCTCTGGCGCTTGAGCTCGATGACCCGCGTGATGGTCGAGGTGCGGACGTCTTCCAGGGACGTGCAGTGGAACAAGTTCCGGTTCGTGCAGTGGCCTGAGGACTTCGTACGCAGGCCCTCGTCCCGGAGCCAGTCGGCGGCGAGTGCGTGGGACATGTGCACGGTCGCGGCCCTCGGCTTGACGCGGGTGAGGTCCACCCCGGCGGTTCTCTGGGTGCTCCGCTGGGGCTTGCCGACGGCGGTGGCGAGCTTCCGTGAGGTGGCCGTGCCCGGCTTCCGTGAGGTGGCCGTATCGGCCTTTCGCGGGGTAGCCGTATCGGCCTTGCGTGTGGTGGCCGTATCGGTCTTGCGTGTGGTGGTGTTTCCGGGTTTTCGCATGGTTTCGGGGTCGAGTTTTCGCCTGGCGGTGATGCCGGAGAACCGCACGGCGGTCCGGGGCTTCGCCGCGGCTGTGAGCGGCTCGGCCGGTGTGTCGGGTCGCTGAGCGGCGAGCGCGAGGCCCTGTGACTCCGTCGGCGGGTTCGTTGCGTCCCGGTCACGAAGGGCAGCCTCCGAGCCGCGTACGGGCGTCTCTGGCGCGTTCACAGTCGTCTCCGGCACGTTCACGGTCGTCTCAGGCGTGTTCGCAGCCGTCTCCGGTGCGTTCGCGGCCGTCGCCGGGCCGTCCTTGTGCGTGACGGGGCCGAACGCGATCGGTTCGGGGTCGCGTACGGTCGGCCGCGAGCCGCGGCCGGCCGTCGCCGGGCGGCGCGCGGTCGTGTCGGGGTCGCGTCCGACGGACTTCTGGCCGTGGGCGGAGGGGCCCCCGTCGTTCAGGGCGGATTTCGGGCCGAAATCGGCCGGATCCACCGAAGGGTGCCAGCGGCGCGCCTCGATCGTCCCCCCGATGTGGTAGGACCGAGTGATCGGTGATGGTGTCTGCCGCTGCCCCCTGTCGGGTGCTTGCGACGCGGCGGAAGCGGCCGACGCCAGCGCGATTATGGAGATCTCAATGTTGAGGAATACGACCGCTAGTAGCCGTACTGTTCCACGTATCCACATGTCGATGCCTTTTCGCGGAATAGCCCTTCCGCCAGAAACATCAATCCCATGGTTCGCACGAGCTAACCCCTGTCGCACCGGGATTTTTGCCGTGAGGTGGGGATCACCGTGATCCTTCCTGACCTAGCGCACTACTACCACGTAAAGTGACGAACGTGTCCGAAGCCCGAAACCGAGGACCGGAGAGCACCCGGGAAGTCATCGTCGAGACGGCTTTGCGGCTGTTCCGGGAGCGCGGCTTCGATGCGACGACGATGCGGGCCATCGCGGCCGAGGCCGGTGTATCCGTCGGTAACGCCTACTACTACTTCGAGGGCAAGGAGGCGTTGATACAGGCCTACTACGACCGTGCCCAGGCCGAGCACGAGACGGCCTGCCGCGACCTGCTGGCCACGGAGTCGTCGTTCGCCGCCAGGCTGAGTGGGGTGCTGCGGGAGTGGGTGCGGGTCTCGGAGCCGTATCACGAGTTCGCGGTGAAGTTCTTCAAGCATGCCGCCGAGCCCACCAACCCGCTGAGCCCGTTCAGCGCCCAGTCCTCGCCGGCCCGTGAGGCGTCGATCGCGATCTATCGGCAGGTGGTCGAGGGGGCGCGCGACCGCATGAACTCCGAGCTGCGCGAAGAGCTGCCGGAGCTGCTGTGGCTGCTGTCGATGGGCATGGTGCTGTTCTGGGTGCACGACACCTCTCCCGGCTGCGTCCGTACCCATCGCCTGATCGACGTGACGGTCCCGCTGGTGGACCGGCTCGTCGGCCTGTCGCACCTGCCGGGGCTGCGGGGGATCACGAAGGACTTCATCGCGGCGGTCCACGAGCTGCGCGCCTGACGCGCGCAGTCCGGAACAGCAGGGCGGCGATGACATACCGCCCGGTTGGTATGGTCGCCCTGTTGACGCCCGACCGACGCCCGACACCGACGCCCGCGAGGGGCATGCTGGAGGCCGCGATGACTCAGAACTGGGGCATGACGATCCCGTTCAACGACCGTTCACTGGCGGACTCGCAGGAGCTGATCGCGGAGTTGCCCGCTCTCGGCTACACCGACGCGTGGTCGGCCGAGGTCAACGGTGTCGACGGGTTCGTGCCGCTGGCCATGGCCGCGCAGTGGGCGCCGGGGGTCCGGCTCGGCAGCGCCATCGTGCCCGTGTTCACGCGTGGGCCGGCGCTGCTCGCGATGCAGGCCGCCACGCTGGCCGACCTGGCGCCCGGCCGGTTCGTGCTCGGCATCGGCTCCTCCTCCCCGGCGATCGTGGAGCGCTGGAACGCCGTCGAGTTCGCCAAGCCGTACGCGCGTACCCGTGACACCCTGCGTTTCCTCAAGGCGGCGCTGACGGGCGAGAAGGTGTCGGAGCGGTACGAGACGTTCGAGATCAAGGGGTTCAAGCTGGAGCGGGCGCCGAAGATCGCGCCGAAGGTCGTGCTGGCGGCGCTGCGGCCCCGGATGCTGCACCTGGCCGCCGAGGAGGCGGACGGCGCGATCACCAACTGGCTCTCGCCCGACGACGTGCGGAAGGTGCGGGCCGAGATCGGCGACACCGAGCTGATCGCCCGGCTGTTCGTCTGCGTGAGCGAGGACACCGACAAGGTACGCGCGCTGGCCCGCTGGATGCTCGCCGCCTATCTCACCGTGCCCGCCTACGCCGCCTTCCACGACTGGCTCGGCCGGGGCGAGGTGCTGCGGCCGATGCACGAGGCGTGGGCGGCCGGCGACCGGCAGGCCGCGCTCAAGTCGATCCCGGACGAGGTGGTCGACGCGCTGGTCATCCACGGCGACGCGGCGACCTGCCGGGCCAGGATCCAGGAGTACGTGGACAACGGCCTCGACACACCCGTGCTAGCGCCCATCCCGGGCGGCGAGGTGACCATCACGCAGGCAGTCCGCGATCTGGCCCCCACGGCCTGACTCAGGAGGATGCGGTGGACGACGTACTGAAATGGGACGCGACCGAGCAGGCCGGCGCCGTCCGCGACGGGCGGGTGTCCCCGCGCGAGCTGGTCGAGGCGGCGATCGCCAAGATCGAGGCGCACGACGGCGAGCTGAACGCGGTGATCCGCCCGAGGTTCGAGCGGGCGCTGGCCGAGCTCGACGCCATCCCGGCCGACGCGCCCTTCCGCGGCGTGCCGATCCTGCTGAAGGACCTGGGCTGGCCCCAGGCGGGCGAGCCGTACAGCGCGGGTTCGCGGACGCTCGACGGCGTCGTGGTCAATGAGGACGGGAACGGCACGGCCAGGCTGCGGGCCGCGGGGTTCGTGGTGCTGGGGCGTACCAACACCCCTGAGTTCGGCAGCACGATCACCACCGAGCCCGTCGCGTTCGGCCCCACGCGGAACCCCTACGACTCGGCCTACTCCGCGGGCGGGTCGAGCGGCGGGTCGGCGGCGGCGGTCGCGGCCGGGATGGTCGCGCTCGCCACGGCCAGTGACGGCGGCGGCTCGATCCGCATCCCGGCGTCCCTGTGCGGGCTGGTGGGGCTCAAACCGACGCGCGGGCGCTCCAGTGTGGGACCGGCGGCCGGAGAGGGGTGGAGCGGCTTCTCGTGCCAGGGATTCGTCAGCAGGAGCGTGCGCGACACCGCGGCGGCGCTCGACCTCGTGTCCGGCTACGTGCAGGGTGACCCCTACGACGCCCCAGGCCTGCCGAGGCCGCTCGCCGAGGAGGTCGGCGCGGACCCGGGACGGCTGCGCGTCGGCTTCGTCTCCACGCACCCCAGAGGCGACGTGCCGGTGGCACCTGAGCTGACCGAGGCGGTCGACATGGCCGCCGCCCTCCTGGAGGCGCTCGGCCACGATGTGGCCCCCGGCTGTCCCGATGCGCTCGGCGACCCCGGCTTCCCCGCCCGCTTCGGCGCGATCGTGTCGGACAACCTGGCCGCGGAGATCGAGAACGTCGGCGTCTGGCGTGGCAAACCGGTCGAGCTGGACGAGCTGGAGCCGCGCAACGCCGCCATGGTCGGCGCCGGGCGCGGGCACAGCGCCGCCGACCACATCCTGGCCACCCAGTGGATCGACGGCTTCCGCAGGCGGATGGCCGCGTGGTGGAGATCCGGGTACGACCTGCTGCTGATGCCGTCTCTCGGCGTCGAGCCGTTCCCGCTCGGGTGGATCCCGCCGGACGACCTGAGCACCGCGTTCGGCAGGACCGCGCACGCCGTGGCCTACACCGCGCCGGTCAACGCGACGGGTCAGCCCTCGATCTCGCTGCCGCTGCACAGGACCGCGGCGGGTCTGCCGGTGGGCGTCCAGCTGGTGGCCGCGGCCGGGCGGGAGGACCTGTTGGTCAGGATCGCGTCGCAGATCGAGGCCGCCCGGCCGTTCGAGCACGCCGCCGTACGCTGATCGCCGGGAACTCGGCCCCCACGATGACGCGTTATGTCGTGAGAGGCCAGGGTAGGAGAGCGACATGATGGCTAAGGCAGGACGGGCGGCAGCGGCCTGGCGCACGTATCGCGAAGTGAGCAAGCCCGGCACGCCGGGCTTGACGGCCAGGTTACGAGCGATCCCGCGGATGATCGGCGCCGTGATGCGCGGCCAGTACGCGGGCATGGGCAAGAGCAAGCTGGCGCTGATGGGGTTCGGCGTGGTCTACATGATCTCGCCGATCGACCTGGTGCCGGACTTCCTCGTGCTCATCGGAGTCGTGGACGACTTCGGGGTCTTCCTCTGGCTGCTCTCCTCGCTGCTCGGCGAGAGCGGGCGCTACGTGGACTGGGAGCGCGAGGTCGTCCAGGGAAGGGTCCAGGGCAAGCTCGACGGCTAGATCTCCTCCATCCGGAGCCAGGCACGTGACGGCAGCGGGTGGCCGAACAACCGGGCCGCGTTGCCGTAGGCGACTCTGGCGATGTCGGCGGGCGGGAGCGTGCCGAGGTTCTGGGCCACCGCCTGCTGGGTGTCGGGCCAGGTCGAGTCGGAGTGCGGGTAGCCGCTCTCCTGCAGCACGTGGTCGAGGCCGACCGCCAGGCGTACTCCCGACAGGGCCTGGTCGTCGAGGGTGCCGAAGAAGAAGTTGCGGCGCAGCACCTCGCTGGGCTTGAGGCCGCCGTCCCACTGCGCCTCGCCCGCCACGGGGTGGTCGAGCGCGTAGTCGGCCCGCGCGGCCAGCATCGGCAGCCAGGCAACGCCCCCCTCGACGATGAGGATGCGCAGGTTGGGGAAGCGCAGCGGGAGTCCCGACCAGAGCCAGTCGGCGCAGGCGAACATCGCGCTGGTCGGCATCAGCGTGGTGATCGCCTCGATGGGCGTGTCGGGTGAGGGCACCGGCGACCAGCTGGAGCCCCCGGTGTGCAGGCAGACGACGGTGCCGGTCTCCTCGCACGCGGCGAAGAACGGGTCCCAGTGTCCGCTGTGGATCGACGGCAGCCGCAGCCGGGTCGGGAACTCGGGGAAGATCACGGCCTTGAAGCCACGGGCCGCGTTGGCCCTGATCTCCTTGGCGGCGAGGTCGGGGTCGGGCAGCCAGGGCAGTTGCAGGCCGATCATGCGCTCGGGGTAGGTGCCCGCCCAGACGTCGATGTGCCAGTCGTTCCAGGCCTTGACCAGGGCCAGGCCGAGCTCCTGGTCGCGGGTCCTGGCGAACGGCATGCCCGCCTGGCCGGCCAGCATGCCGGGGAAGCAGAGCGCCGCCCAGATGCCGGCCAGGTCCATGTCGTCGATGCGGGCCTCGATGTCGTGGCAGCCGGGACGCATGTGCTCGAACCTGATCGGGTCGAGCGTCCACTGCTCGCGTGGCAGGCCGGCGCCCACGTCGAGTCCGGCACACGGATATGTGGCGCCGCCGTAGCGCCAGACTTGGTGACCGCCCTCCGTCTCCACGACCTTGGGCGCGACTTCGGCGTATTTCTCCGCGAGCCGGCCCTCGAAGAGGTCTGGCGGCTCGATCAGGTGATCGTCGGCGGAGATGATCACATAGTCGCGCCGCCTCGGATCCGGATCGGGAAGCAGCGGCGTAGTCACGCAGGTAACCGTACGACGGTCGCATAACGTCGAACAAGCTGCGACGTCTCCGTTGGGTATCCACTCGGCCCGAGGACCCGGGATCGCCGGGAGGGGGATGTGGCGACCCCGGGCCATGAGGTCCGCTTCACGAGGTTGCTGCCCCGCGAACCCCGATGCCGTCTACCCTGCGGAGATCGGATCAGTCGCGGAGAGAAGACTATTCTGGAGTTCCTCAATGATCCCCACTTCGACCTGCAGGACGTCGGTGCAGTAGTTTCCGACCGAGCCGTGCCGGGCGGTCAGATCGGCGAGGAACAACCGCATCGCCTCGGCCGGTGCCGCCCCGAAACCGGGCCATCGGGCGACGTTCGGATTCCGGCGCTGCCAGCTCGTGATGAAGCGCTCGGTAGCCAGGCCCGTCAGCGCGTAATCGTGGATGATGTCCTCGTCGGCCACGCCCACGAGGCTCAGGATGATCGCGGTGAGCAGGCCGGTGCGGTCCTTGCCCGCCGCGCAGTGCACGACGACGGGCGCGCTGCCGGACCGGGAGATCGTCTCGACGGCCGTGCGGAGGTTGTCCACGCCGTCCTCGGTCACTTCGAGGTAGCGGTCGGCGAGGTATCTCGCGACGTCCAGCCGGTCGTCGAAGGCGACGAGGTCCCAGCGGCGGCCCTCGATGGGCAGGTTGCGGTAGTCGAGCCCGTCGGACTCGGGCACCCGGCCGTTCTTCTCCACCTCGAAGGGATGGCGCAGGTCGATGACCGTCCGCACGTTGAGGGCCTGGAACGTGACGAGATCGTCTCCCGCCAGCCAGCCGAGGGAGTCGGCCCGATAGAGCCGCTGCCACCGGACGGTCCGCCCGTCCCTCGTGGGATATCCACCAACGTCGCGGAAATTGTGGATATTGGCGAACTCTATGTGGCGGATCACCCGATCTACCTTAAGTGCTGGGCGCGCCGACTTCCTGGACCGGCGCGTCCTCCTCGGCCTTCCTGTCGGCCACTTCGCGCCGGATGAGCAGGAACCAGCCGCCGACGGCCACGCCGATGAACAGCCACCACTGCACGCCGTACGCGAGGTTGAGGCCGCCTCCGGCGCCCACGTCGGGCGCGGGCACCGGCACGGGCGCGGCCGCCGCCTCCGGCTGCTGCTTCGTCAGGTCCACATAACCGCTCACGAGCTGGTACGGGAGCGCCTTGCCTATTTTTCCGGTGTCGATGAGCAGCACCTGACCGGCCGGCAGACCGGCGCGGTCCCTGATCCCGGCCGACTCCTCGGTCTCGCTGAGACGTAGCCTTCCGGTGACAGTTACCTGACCCGTCGGCGGCGGAGGCACCTCGGGGGGCGCGTCGGCGGTGGCCCCGGCCTTCACCCATCCCCGGTTGACGAGCACGGCCTTACCCGGACCGGTGACCAGCGGGGTCAGCACGTAGAAGCCGAGCTGCCCCTCCTGGGGCCGCCTGCGCACCACCAGCGCGTGAGCCGCGTCGTAGCTCCCCGACGCCGTGACCGCCCTGAACCGGTCCGGCTCCTTCGCCCCCTGGCTCGCCAGGCTCCCGAGGGGCACGGGATCGGCCGCCAGGTTCGCGGTGACCAGCGAGCTGTTGGCCGACCGCTCCTCGAACCGTCCGAACTGCCACCGGCCCAGGAACACGAAGGCCGGGATCACCAGCAGCACCACGATGTGGAGCGCGACCCAGCGGGGCGTGAGCAGGAACCGGTACACCCCTCAAGCCTAGGCACCCGGGCCGATGCTCCTTCACCTGGCTCGGTCTGCCGGAAAGTGACCTAATCGCAATCTGGTCGAAACTCTTACCGAAAGCCACTTCATCGCGTACGGTCGGGATTCGTCCCCTGAGCTCCCCCCTCCAGAGAGCGCCCCTAAAGCCATATGACCGTGCTTGCCGCGCCGTCCGATGCGCCCGCGTTCGAGCTGCCCCGGTTCGGCCGTCTGGTGCGCCATGCCGTGCCCCGCGTGCTCGAGGGCATGATCCTGCCCGTCGCCGTCTTCTACATCGGGATGATCCTTTCCGGGATCACCGGCGGGATCGTGGTGGCCGTGGCCTGGGTGTACGCGGGGGTGGTCTGGCGGCTGGCCAGGCGCAGGGCCGTGCCGGGGGCGGTGCTGCTGGCCGCGGGCACGGTCACCGTCAGGGCGGTGCTGGCCCTGCTGTCCGGGAGCGCGGTGATCTTCTTCCTGCAGCCGACTCTGGGCGTCTTCTGCGCCAGTGCCGGATTCCTGGCGACGGCGCGGGTACGCAGGCCGCTGGCGCAGCGGGTGGCGGAGGACCTGGTGCCGCTGCCGGGGCACGTGGTCGAGCGGCCGGTGATGCGGCGCTTCTTCGCCAGGCAGTCGCTCGTGTGGGGATTCGCGCAGTTCGGCAACGCCTCGCTCAGCCTCTGGCTGCTGCTCAGCCAGACGATCCAGACGTACCTGATCGTGCGCACCACGGCCGTCGCGGTGCTGCTGTCGGGGGCGGCGCTCCTGACACTGATCGACTTCAGGTGCTGCCTGCGCGCCCTCCAGCGCGACGCCTGAGCTGGACTGACCCCGGGGGCTACGCGGTCTTCAGTTCGGCGCCTGAGCCCGGCAGGGCCGTCACCTCGCGGGGCCCAGCGACCTCGTGTCCCTCGGCGCAGCGGAAGTGCTGCTCGATGAGCCCGCCGCAGTCGCGGTGGGTCAGCACCACGGGCGGGCCGTCGTCGGCCAGGTACTTGTCGCCCCAGTGCATGAGCGCCACGAGCAGGGGATAGAGGTCAAGCCCCTTCTCGGTGAGCCGGTATTCGTCGCGCTGGCGCTGGCCGGGCTCGCGATAGGGCTCCTTGCGCAGCAGGCCCTCGTCGACCAGTCGCGTCAGCCGCGCGCTGAGCACCTGTCGCGGCGCGCCGGTGGTCGCCTGCATGTCGGCGAATCTGCGTACCCCGCGGAACGCCTCACGCAGCACGAGGAAGGTCCACTTCTCCCCAACGATGTCCAGGGTGCGCTCGATGGAGCAGTTGTTCACCTGGAAAGCCAACTTCATGCGTCACATCATACCTGAGTTCAATTGACAGACCCAGAGGAAGGAGAGGAAGCTGAGTTCATGCTCGGAACTCAGATCCGGCCCGCCCGCCCCGACGACGACGAGCGGATCCGGCGCTTCCTCATCCGGTTGTCGCTGCACACCCAGAGCCTGCGGTTCTTCACCGGGCTCAGCACCCCGGCCACCAGCCTGGTGCGTGTGCTCCTCGCCGTGGACGAGCGCAGGGACGCCCTGGTCATGACCCTGGAGGGTGAGATCATCGGCCACGCCATGAGCTACCGGGGCGGTGTGGCCGACGTCGAGATCGCCGTCGTGGTCGCCGACGAGTGGCAGGGCAAGGGGCTCGGGCCGCACCTGATCGACACGCTGTTGTTCAGGGCCGCGGTGCGGGGTGCGAAGACGGTCGGCATGGACGTGCTGGGCGAGAACAGGCGGGTGCTCCGGATGATCCGCAGGCTCTGGCCCGACGCTCAGATGAAGGTGACTTCCGGGTCGGTCGCGGTGACCGCTATGATCCAACAGGCGGCGGTATTTGCGGAACAACGTTCTGGTGCTACACCATTGACAGTGTGAAGAGTGCCAAGAACGGACGCGACGGGCGCACCCGCATCATCGAAGGTGCCCTGCGCCGATTCAGCCAGGACGGGGTGTCGGCCACCACGCTGGCCAGCCTCCGCGAGGAGAGCGGTGTAAGCGTCGGCAGCTTCTACCACCACTTCGCCAGCAAGGAACACGTCTTCGGCGTCCTGTACGCCGAGATCCAGGCCGCCTACCAGGCGGCCTTCCTCGCCGAACTGGTCGACCGCCAGGAGGCCCGCGACGGCATCGAGGCCGTCGTCGCGCTCCACATGAGCTGGGCCGGCGAGCACCCGGAGCGGGCGAGGCTGCTGGTCAGCGAGCGCCCGCCGCGTAAGACCGAGCCGGGCGGCGCCGAGGTGGCGGAGGCCAGGCGGACCTTCTTCCGTCAGGTGTCCGACTGGTGGCGGCCGCACATGAAGAACGGCCAGCTCCAGGCCGTGCACCCCACCATGTGCTACGTGCTGTGGCTCGGACCGGCGCAGGAGATGTGCCGCCTGTGGTTCGCCGGCGCTCACACGCCGACGGACGAGGAGATCAAAGGCCTCGGTGAGGCCGCCTGGCAGAGCCTGCGCCAGCGATAGAGACCGCCCTGATCCGGGACGGCACCCGCCAGCAGGCAGCGTCGAGCGAGATGTCCAGCCGCAGGTCGCCACGCTGCCTGCGCAGCCCCGGCACCCGCACCCGGGCGTGCACGTCGAACCGGCCCCGGAAGGGGTAGCCGAATCCCAGCTCTCCCGGCAGCACACGCAGGTCGTCGCGGTTGCCGCAGTTGGGGCAGGTCCATGAGACGAGGTCGAGCCCGCGGTTGTAGTCGGAGCAGGCGCGGAAGTAGTCGTCGGGCCAGAAACGGGACTCGCAGGCCAGGCAAGGGATCTGCATGGATCCGCTCCTCTTCGAACGTGGGTCTCCTTAGAGATATCGTTCGCCGCTTGCAAACGGCTTGGATGTTTCGGTAACAGTATGATTACTGTAGGTATCGGATCATGCGCGGGATTCTGCGATGAAAGGATGGTCTCGTGGAACGACTGCGCGATCACCTCCTCGAGACCGGCTACACGATTGACGGCGTCCGCGACCGGCTGGGCGCCATGGCGGCGTCGGCCCTGTCCCGTGAGGAGCTGGTCCCGGCTCTGCGCGCCACGACCGGTGACGACCCGCTGGCCGCCCTGATCCGGCTCTGGTGGCTCGGCGTCGCCGTCCCGGCCGCGCGGTTCCCGGCCGCGGTTCTCGAAGAGGCCCGCGAATCGGGCCTGGTCGCCGCCGACGGTGACCGCGTACGGGCCACCGTGCACCTCCAGCCCTGGGAGACCGGCGGCTACGTCGTCTCCGATCGCAAGGTGCGGCCCGGAGACCCGGCCCTGCGCCCCGACCACGTGGTGGGGGCGGGCGGCGCCTCGGCCAACTTGGCCCAGCTCGTCACCCGCCGCCCGGTCCATCGGGCCCTCGACCTCGGTACGGGCTGCGGCGTGCAGGTGCTGCACCTGGCGGACCGCGTCGACGAGATCGTGGCCACCGACCTCAACCCGCGCGCGTTGGAGCTGGCCCGGCTGAGCTGGCGGCTGTCCGGGATCGAGGGCGTGGACGCCCGTGCCGGCTCCCTGTTCGAGCCGGTCGAGGGGGAGCTGTTCGACCTCGTCGTCTCCAACCCGCCGTTCGTCATCTCGCCCGGCGGCGAGCTGACCTATCGCGAAACGGGCGCCGACGGCGACGCGTTCTGCCGCGACCTCGTACGGCAGACGCCCCGCTTCCTCAATCCCGGCGGCCAGGCCCACTTCCTGGCCAACTGGCTGCACATCGAGCACGAGGACTGGCGCGACCGCGTCGGCGGCTGGCTCGGCGAGACCGGCTGCGACGCCTGGGTGGTCCAGCGGGACGTGCAGGACCCGGCCGAATACGTCGAGCTGTGGCTGCGGGACGCCGCCGTGCAGGGCACCCCCGGCTACACCGCGCACTACGACCGCTGGCTGAGCTGGTTCGAGGAGCACAAGGTGCGGGGCATCGGCTTCGGCTGGATCACCATGCGCAACGCGGGCACGCTCGACCCGGTGGTCCGCGTGGAGCAGCTCACCCACCAGGTCACGCTGCCCGTCGGCGACTACGTCGACGGCGTGCTCGACTCCATCGCGACCGCCCACCGGGTGCGCTTCCTCGACACCGCGCACCTGCGGACCGTGGCGGGCCTGCTGGACGAGCGCATCGGCCTGCCCGGCGCGGAAGACCCCATGCGCATCGTGCTGCGCCAGACGGACGGCCTGCGCCGCAGCAGGGAGGTCGGCACCGTCGAGGCGGCCCTGGCGGGCGTCTGCGACGGCGACCTCGCGCTCGGTCCGCTGCTCAACGTCATCGCCGAGCTGGTCGGCGACGGCGAGATCCTGCACCCCGACGCGATCCGGCCGCTCATCGCCGAGGGTTATTTCCTGCTTTGATCGGCCGTTGATCGGATGTTGACCGCGCTGGTGGAGGCTTCTCACCAAGACACGGGCCCGGGGGGTTCGAGGCTCGTGTCGGGTCCGGCCGGTCGTCGATGTGAGGCGGCTAGCCGTTACGCGGAGCATCCGGAAAACCGGGCCCCCTAGCGACGCGTGACGGTCAGATGGCCGGCCGGGCTAGCAATCGCGGCACAGTATGGATCACGGGGGCTCCGTGACTCCCAAAGGGACAGCCTTGATCAACCATGTGTGGATGACACGTCTGGACGACGAGCTGTACTCAGAGCTCGACGACGGGCTCGACAGCGGGACCGACAACGGGAGCGATGACCGGCTCGACGGCCGGGGCGTTGCCGAGGCGGGCCCTGAGGTCCTCCGCCTCGGGGGCGCCGAGCATCGAGAAGATCTCGAAGGCCTGCCGTAGGCAGTCGAGGCTCCTCGTGGCGCTGCCCATGCCCTTGAGCGCCTCTCCGAGCACCATCAGCGAGAGCGCCTCGCCATAGGGATGGCCGATCTCCCTCGACACCACCAGGGCCTGCTCCGCGTGCCGTACGGCATCGGGATAGCGCTCCGCGGCGATGAACGTCTCGGCGAGCCGGGAGCAGACCCGCTGCTCCCACACGCGCTGCTTGCTGGCGCGGAAGAAGGCCAGGCACTCGGCGTGGTGGTGGACGGCCTCGGTGATGCGGCCCACCCGCGACAGGACGATGCCCAGGTGGTAGCGGGCGCGGGCGGTGCCGGCGCCGCTGCCGATCTCGGTGAAGATGGCCAGGCCCTTCTCCGCCGCGGCGATCGCGTCCTCGGGGCGGCCGAGGCCGAGGTGGTCGCGGGCCGAGTAGCTGAGCACGAGCGCCTCACCTGCCGGTACGCCGTTCTCGCGGTACCAGCCCATGGCCGAGTCGAACCAGGTCAGCGCCTCGGCGTGGCGGCGCTGCCGGCCCACTACGACGGCCAGCGCGTTCATCACCTCACCGGTGACGACCTTCTCCCCGCGCTCGACCGACAGCTCGTGCACGCTCCTGAACTGCTCCTCGGCCTGCCTGAGCCGGTTGCTGGCGAACAGCACCCGGCCGAGCACGTAGCGGGCGCGCAGCTCGCTGCCGGTGTCGCCGATGCGCTTGGCGGTGGCCAGCACGGCCCGCGTGCCCTGGTCGAACTCGCGGGTGTGGGTGCCGGACTCCAGCAGCGGCTCCATGGCCACCAGCAGGTCACCGGCGGGCAGCAGCGGCTCCGGGGCACGGGCGGTGGCGGCGGCCTGGTTGATCGCGGCGAACAGCGAGTCACCCTCGGCGACCAGCCAGGCGACGGCCTCGCCGACGGAGTTGAACGAGAGCCCGCTGCCGTCCACCTGGAGGTTGTCGGCGATCATGCTGCCCTCATAGGCCAGCCGGTGCGCCGACTGGGCGGAGGCCAGGTAGAACCCGAGCAGCCGGCGCAGCGCCATCGTGCGGGCCTGCGGCCGTTCGGTCTTCTCCAGCGTCCGGCGGGCGAACAGCTTGAGCAGGTCGTGGAAGCGGTAGCGGCCCGGCGCGGGCGCCTCCAGCAGGCTGGCGTCCACCAGCGACTCCAGCAGGTCCTCGGTGTCGAACACGCTCGCCGACAGCACGGCCGCCGCCGCCCCGACCGAGATGTCGGGCCCGTTGGGCAGCGACAGCAGCCGGAACGCGCGGGACTGGGCGGTGTCCAGATGTCCGTAGCCGAGCGCGAACGTGGCCTCGACCGCGAGGTTGCCCACCCGCATCTCGTCGAGGCGGCGCTGCTCGTCGGCCAGCCGGGGCACCAGCGAGGCGACCGTCCACGAGAGCCGCGCGGCCAGCCTGGCCGCCACGATCCGTACGGCCAGCGGCAGGAACCCGCAGGCGGCGACCACGTCCATGGCGGCGTCGTGCTCGGCCGCCACCCGCTCGGGCCCGGCCACCGAGGCGAACAGCGTCAGCGCCTCGTCCGGCTCCATCACGTCCAGGTCGAACAGCCGGGCAGAGGGCAGATCGGCCAGCTTGTGGCGGCTGGTGACGATGGCCGCGCAGCCCGGCGAGCCCGGCAGCAGCGGGCTGACCTGCTCGGCGTCGTGGGCGTTGTCGAGCAGCACGAGGATGCGCCGCTCGGCGAGCAGCGACCGGAAGAGCGCCGACCGCTCGGCCAGGCGCTCGGGGATGACGTCGGACGGGACGCCCAGCGCGCGCAGGAACGCGCCCAGCGCCGATTCGGGGCCGGTCGCCTCGTCGGTGTAGCCGCGCAGGTCGGCGTAGAGCTGGCCGTCGGGGAACAGGTCGCCGGCCGCGTGCGCCACGTGCACGGCCAGGGTGGTCTTGCCGACCCCGCCGATCCCGCAGATCGCGGCCACCGGCACGCCCTCGGCGGCCGACTGCGACGCCAGCAGCGTGCGCAGCCGCCCGGCGATGTCCATGCGCCCGGTGAAGTCGTTCACGGCGGCGGGCAACTGCGCGGGACGCGGCAGGTGGAGCGTCGGCTCCTCCTCTTCCCTCGGCCCTTCCTCCTCCGCCACCTCGGCGACGGTCAGCGTGGGGTCGGCGGCCAGGATGCGCTGGTGCAGCGCGGTCAGCTCGTGGCCGGGCTCGATGCCCAGCTCCTCGATCAGCGCCTCGCGCGTCTCGGTGAAGACGGCCAGCGCGTCGCCCTGCCGGCCGCACCGGTAGTAAGCCAGCATCAGTTGGGCGCGCAGACGCTCACGCAGCGGGTGCTCGGCGGTCAGCGCGATCAGCTCGGAGACGACCGCGGCGTGCTCGCCCAGCTCCAGGTCCACGTCCATGAGCGTCTCGACCACGCTGATCCGGCGCTCGACCAGCCGGTCGCGCTGGTGCTCGGCGTACGGCCCGACGGCTCCGGCCAGCGGTTCGCCCTCGAACAGCGACAGCGCGGCCCGCAGAGCCTGGGCGGCCTCACGTGGCTTGCCGGCCCGGCGCGCGGCTTCGGCCTCGTGGGTGCCGCGCTCGAACCGGGTCAGGTCGAGCGATCCTTCGGGCAGCCGCAGCGCGTAACCACGGCCGACGGAGGTCAGCAGCTCGGGTCGCGAGCGGGCGGCCCTGCCGGGCTCCAGGACGGTGCGCAGCCGGGAGACGTACGTACGCAGGGCGCCGAGGGCTCGCGGCGGCGCTTCCTCGCCCCAGACCGCGTCGATCATCTCGGTCGGAGTCACCGCACGGCCCTCCCGCAGGAGCAGCATGGCGAGAATGGAGCGCTGCAGCGGAGTACCCAGGTCGACTTCCTTGCCATCGCGCCACGCGCGGACGGGACCGAGCACGGCGAACCTCAGCTCGCCTTCGAAGCTCTGACCAGCCATGTCGCCTGTCTCCAACGCAATGGAAAGATTTGTTACCAAATGATAGGTCCATCCTTGCCCAACACATAGGCATCCGCCCATTCGTTAACCGAAGCGTTGATCGGTCGTTAATCGAGTGTTGAGTCGGGCGATGGATCCTGAGAGTCAGCAGTGACATGGCCCCAATTACACGGGGGCGGCCATGACACGGGCATATATGACGCAAGACACAGGCCCCGCCGTACGGCGGGGCCTTGGCGGACGGTGCTTATGCTGCTTCGGCGAGGCCGAGCCTCTGGGCCAGGCGTTCTCGAATCCCGGGCCATTCGGAGTTCAGGATCGAGTAGAACGCCGTATCTCGGACGGTGTCATCGGCGCCCCTGCATTCCGCCCGGCGTATCCCGTCGAAATGCGCGCCCAAGGCGGCTATGGCGGCCAGCGACCTGTTGTTGCGGACGTCTGACTTGAGCGTGATGCGGTGGACGTTCCACGTCTCGAAGGCGTGCGAGAGCATCAGGAACTTGCTCTCCCGGTTCGCACCCGTGCCCTGGGCGGACGCGCCCAGCCAGGTGTATCCGATGTCGGCCACGGACGGGACCTCGCCCACCACGCCCCGCGTACCCGGCGGCCAGGGCATGGGGCCCTGCCAGTACTCCAGGTGCATAAGACGGGTGGCACCGACTACTCGGTCGGTGTTCAGCCACCGGACGGCGAAGGGCAGTGTGCGGCCCTCCGCCTGCTCAGCCAGCGCGGCCTCCACATAGGAGACCATCTCGTCCCGGCTGGCCGGGACACGGGTGAAGGCGTACGTGGAGCGGTCTTCACTCGCCGCGGCGACGAGGTCGTCGATCACCGCGAGGCTGAGAGGTTCCAGGCGCACGAGGCGCCCGGACAGGGTGACAAGAGCGGGCATGAGCACATGATGGAGGCTGCTTGGTATGCCGGAGAACAGTACTTGTCCAGCATTCTTTGCAGCTTGTTGCAACCCGGGTGTTTATGCAGCTCAGCGGGCCGATTGCGGGGTCGCCGCACCGGCCCGCGGACAAAGTTTCGCCTAACTGTGACATGGCGTCGGCACGAGCGCCGGGTGCCGTTCACGCACCGGGCTCCGCCGTTGTGCGGACAGCTCCGTCAAGCCCATCGACAGCAGGTCCAGATTGGCCGCGATCCAGGGTAGCTGGAGCGGATCTTGGCTGTTCAGCGCGGCCAGGCGCTCCGCCGAGGTGTCCCCGTAGAGCAGGCTCACCGCCACCCGCACCCGCGCGGCGCTGGGATCGTCGCCGAACGCGTGGCCGGGCAGCACACCGATGCCGTGGTCGTCGAGCAGGACGCGGGTGATCTCCGCCGAGCCGCCGAGCCGTAGGTGGCTCAGGTCCGGGTAGAGGTAGAACCCGCCCTGAGGGGTGGGCACCGAGGCGCCGATCTCCACGAACCTGTCCCGCACCTCGTGGGCGAGCATCCCGTGCAGCCTCCGGCTCCGCACGATGCGCTCGACCAGCTCGGGCGGGTCGGTGAAGGCGTAGGCGGCGGCTTCCTGCACGGGAGCGGCCGGGGCGGACCAGATCTCGCTCGCCACCGCGAGCATTCTGGCGCGCAGGTCGTACGCCTCGTCGGGCAGCCTGGCCACGCCGATCCGCCAGCCACCCAGCGCCAGGCTCTTGCTGAGCCCGGTGGTGACGACCGTGCGCTCGGGCGCCAGGTCGGCGGGCGAGGTGAACGGGAGCAGCGGGTCGTGCAGCAGGTCCCGGTAGATCTCGTCGGAGATGATGTACAGGTCGAGCTCGCGGGCGACCTCCACCAGCCGCTGGATGGTCTGCGGCGGCGCCAGGCGCCCGGTCGGGTTGTCGGGCAGCGTCACGAGCACCGAGCTGACGGTCCTGCCCTGGGCGCGAGCGTGCAGCACGGCCGAGGCCACCCGATCCGGATCAGGTACGCCGCCCTGTCCCGCCGGGGGCGGAACCAGGATCGGGCGGGCGCCGACCAGATCGGCCTGCGCCGCGTAGCTGACCCAGCTGGGCATGGGCAGGACGATGTCGCCGCCAATAGCCAGCAGCACGCCGTACAGGAGGGACTTGCTGCCGGGCCCGCAGACGACCAGCTCGGGGTCGGTGGAGAGTCCCCGTCGTGTCCAGTAGCCCGCCGCCGCGCTCCGCAGGTCGGCCGCTCCCGCGACCGGCCCGTAGCCGTTGCGTTCGGATGCGGCGACCAGCTTGTCGCGCAGCGCCGGGTGGACGGGCAGCCCGGCCTCACCGAAGGCGAGGTGCAGCACCCGTTGCCCGGCGCGTCGTCTTCGTTCGATCTCTTCGTTGGCCGCCAGGGTGGCGGAGAGGGTAACCGTCATGGTTGTCACGTTCCCAGCGTGGTTTGATGAAGGCATCAGCACAAGCGAGGCTTTTTGTGGGTAGGCGTAAGGAAGTCCGATGCTCGAATTACGGCGTTTGGTGTTGATCTGCGAGTTTGCCCGTCGTGGCAGCATCGCGGCGACCGCTGAGTCACTCGGATACAGTCCTTCGGCCGTGTCCCAGCAGCTGGTCGCCCTCGAACGCGAGACCGGAACCGCGCTGATCGACCGGACCGCGCGCAGCGCCGAACTGACCGACGCGGGCCGCCGCCTGGTAGCCCATGCCGAACGCATTCTGTCCATGGTCGAGGAAGCCGAATCCGACCTTTCGGCCCACGCGGCCACGCCGTCCGGCCGGGTGGTGGTGACCGCCTTCCCCACGGCGGCGGTCGCGTTCGCGCCCGCGCTCGCCCGCTCGCTGCGCCGTTACACCGAGCTGACGCTCAGGCTGGGGCAGAGCCGGTCGGGGCGGGGCATGCGGGAGGTGCAGTCGGGCGAGGTGGACATCGCGCTCGTGGACGACTGGTACGGGCGGGTCGGCGACAGCGAGAGCCTGCGGGCCTACCCGCTGCTGTACGACCCGCTGGTGCTGGTGGTGCCGCGCAAGCACCGGCTGGCCGACCCGCAGGTGCCCCTGGACCTGCGCGAGCTGCGTGACGAGCCGTGGATGGCCACCCCGGACGGGGAGCCGTCACGCCTCGCGGTCGACCGGCTCTTCGTGGACGTGGGCGGCACCAGGCCGACGCCGTGGGAGTTCGAGGGGCTGGGCACGATCCTGTCGCTGGTCGCCAAGGGCATCGGGATCGCCGCCGTGCCCGCGCTCGCGCTGGCCGCCGGCGTCCGCGGCATCGCCGTACGCCAGTTCCCCGGCAACCCGGTGGGCCGGGAGGTGCGGGCCGTCGCGCGCGGCTCCAGCGTTCACCGCCCATCGGTCTCGGTGACGCTGCGGGCCATCCACGTCGCGGCGCGCCTGCTCGCCGCCGATCTGGATCCGGTACGCCTCGCGGAGCGATAACGTCTGGTGCCCATGGCGCCCTCCTACGACATCGAGCACCTGCTGCTCGCGCAGCGCAGCACGACCACGGTCGCGGGCCTCGACGAAGTGGGCCGGGGCGCCTGGGCCGGTCCCGTGACGGTGTGCGCCGTCATCACCGACCTGTCGGATCCGCCCGCCGGGCTGACGGACTCCAAGCAGCTGTCGGCCGCCAAGCGCGGGACGGTGGCCGCCGAGCTGGAGTCATGGGCGGTCGGCATCGGCTTCGGCGACGCCACCCACACCGAGGTCGACGAACTCGGCATGACGGAGGCCCTGCGCCGCGCCGCCCGCCGCGCCCTGGCCGCCCTCCCGCTGCGGCCCGACGCGCTGATCCTCGACGGCTCGCATGACTACATCGGCGCTCCGTGGCCGGTACGCCTCGAGGTCAAGGGCGACTCGGCCAGCATCTCGGTGGCGGCCGCCTCGGTCCTGGCCAAGGTACGGCGCGACGCCTACATGGGGACGATCGGCTGTGCGGAGTACGGCTTCGCGGACAACGCCGGCTATCCGTCACCGGTCCACCAGGAGACGCTCGCCCGCCTGGGGCCCACGGAGCACCATCGGCTGTCGTGGTCCTACCTGGACGACCTGCCGCGCTGGCGGCACCTCAAACGGCACCGGGATCCTTCGGTGGGCGAGGGCCAGGCGACCCTCTTCGGGTAGCCGTTCAGTTGGGGCAGACCAGCTCGCTCGGATCTGGGGACGCTCAGCCGTTGGCTTCGTTGGCTTCGTTGGTGGCGCGGTAGGTGGCGGAGGCACTGCCGAGGCGCTCCTCCTCACGCTGGGCGGCCTGGGTGAGGAGCTTGAGGGCGGTGCTGATCGCTTCCAGCCGCTGCCCGTTCGCCTGCAAGTACGCGCGCGCGTAGTCGTCGTCGCCGAGCGCCTTGCGGGCCGCCTCCTTGTGCGTCTCGTACCGGTCTTCCACGCCCCGCAGTCTGTCCGCGAGATCGCCCATCGCCCCCGCCAGCCCTTTGATCCGGCTTGCGCTGTAGCTGGCGCCGTCGAGTTCCATCCGGTCGCACCCTCCCTGACTCACCGACTTGATCGATAGTATGCGAGCGTCCTGATGGCTTCGTGGGGTTGATGCGACGATGAGTGATTCATGGGATTTGCTCCGACAACTCGTCCAGGAAGTCGATCAGCAGACCGAACAGGTCAAGGAGATGCACCGTAAGGTGCGCGACCTGACGGGCTCCGCGCAGTCCGACGACGGGATGGTCACCGTCACCGTCGGACCCCAGGGTGAGCTGCGGGCCGTCGACTTCGATCCCCGCGTGTACCGCGAGCTGACGCCCACCGAGCTGGCAGTGTGCGTCGTCGAGCAGGCCGCCATCGCCACTCAAAGGGTCTCCGCGGAGCTCAGGACCCTGGCCGGGCCGATGGTCGCCGAGGACGTCCCGTTCGAGGATCTGTTCGGCGAGGGCACGAGCTTCGAGTCGTTCCTACCAGGCGCCGACCGGCGCGGGCCGGGCGCGTGACGGTCCGGGAAGCCGGCTGATGGGGCTGGATCTGGGGTTGGTCCCCGAGCTGGTCAGGCATCTGGCGTTGCCGCTGACGGCCGGCGCGTTCCCGGAGGCCGTTCCGGACGCGCTGGTGCGGGAGGCCGAGGCGCTGGAGGCGCTGGCCGACGAGCTGGCCGCCATCCGCGTCGACGACGCCGAGCCGGTACTGCGCTACCTGAAGGGCTCGGAGTGGGACGGCGCCGCCAAGGACGCGTTCCAGGGGGTCCTGAACCTGCTCGCCGGTGACGGGCGGACGGCGCCTCAGCTGGCGAACCTGGAGGGTGACGCGCTGCTGAAGCGGGTGGAGAAGGCCATCCGCCAGGAGGCCCGGCGGCTGCGCGACCACGCGGAGGACATGGAGCACACCCAGTGGATGCAGTACGCGGCGCTGGCGCTGCTCGCGCTGGCCATCGCCCGGCTGCTGGTGTGGGTGTACCTGTACGGGCCGTCGGTGCTGAAGCTGATCCAGGTGCGCACGCTGATGACCCGGATGTCGATCCAGGCGCTCAAATGGCGGGTGCTGATGAACATGCTGGGCTTCGCCGCGGTGATGGGCGGCCTGGACCTGGCCGTGCAGTCGGCGCAGCTCCTCTTCGGCAACCGGGACAAGCTCGACCTCGACTCGTTGCTGCTGTCCCTGGGCAACGGGGCGCTGACCGGCCTGGTGTTCAGCGGGGTCGACTTCGGGCTGTCGCGCCTGGCCACCCGGGAGCTGGTGTTCGTCGTGTCGCGGGCCGAGCTGGGGGTGCGCGACCAGATCGCGGCTATGGGGCAGAGCGTCTACGGGCGGGCGCTGGTCGGCGGCGTGTCGGGCACCGTGGGATCGATACCCGGGCTGGCCCTCAGCGACCAGCTCGACCCGGCGCACCTGTTCTACTCCTTCGTGGCGGGCACGGCCGGAGGCATCGGCATCCCGCAGAGCGCCCGGACCCACTACATGCCCATGCCGGCCGGCGAGCTCACGGCCGGGCCGGTCCCGTCGGGCCATTCCCCGTCTGCTCCTTCCCTGTCCGGTCCTCGCCCGCCCGCCCCTCCTCCGTCGGGCCACATCGCGTTACTGGGGGCCGGCGACACGCCGGACCTGGTGCACGGCGCCGAGCCGGTCGCGGGCGGGCGGTCCACCGGCACGGACCTGTCCTCCGCCCGGCACCCCGCCGGTCCGGACCCGCTCTCCGGCGGGCACCTCGTCCGTCCGGAGCACGATCTGACGCACGGTCAGGGGCGCGGCCCGGGCGGAGAGGCCGCAGGGGCCAGAACCGCGGACGGCTCCGAGCTGCGGCGGGTCGTCGAGCCGACCCAGGTGGTGCTGAGCGGTGAGAGGCCCCAGGCTCCGGGCGGGCCGGAGCAGCGGATCGGCCCGAGGGACGTGCGTCCGGCCGGGGACGACGCCTTCGTGCGGGCTCGTCCGCACGAGGCGCGGGTGATCACGGGCGAGGCCGTCCGCGCGCCTGACGCGCCCCTGGAGGGCAGGGGGAATCCGTCCACGGGCACGCGGGCCTTGCCCGGCGCCGCCCACGAACCCGCCGCCGTCGCCCCGCGGGCGGGCGACGGCACACCCGGCCAGGCCGGGAACGCCCAGCCGACCGGCCAGGTCGCTCGCCCGGCGCTTGGTCCAGCAGACGGACAGGCGGTCCACCAGGTGTCCGGTCCGGCAACAGGCCAGACGGTCCACCAGGTGTCCGGTGCGGCAACGGGCCAGACGGCACACCCGGCGCCTGGCCAGGCGGTTCACCAGGTGCCCGGTGTGGCAGACGGGGCGGGTCACCTGCTCTCCGGTCCGGTGAGCGGCCACATGGTCCATGCGGGGGACGGCTCGGCCGGGGGCGCGGTCGTGAACGGCGGCCGTGTGGCGCCCGCGGCGGTGGTGCACGGCCAGGCGGGCGTGCTGGGCCACGTATCCGGCGCGTCGAACGCCACGCCAGGGCACCCGCAGCCCCTCTACGACCTCCCGCTCCGCACGCCGTACGTGCCGCCCACCCCGCCACCGCCTGGCCCGGACGCGCAGGACGGCCTCCCCGACCAGGCTCGGGATCCGGTGAACACGGCTCCGGAGCTGGCGACGCACGCTCAGGACGTCGCCTCCGGGCGGACCGCGGACGGGCACGGCGGCGTCCCCGCGCACGAGACCGGCTTCGCCGCCGGACGCGTGGGCGACGGGCAGGAGGGCGTCCCCGGACGCACCGGTGACAGGCACGGCGCGGGCGGCCCCCGGACCGGCCAGGCCCAGGACGGGCCTGTCGTCCCCATCGGCACGGCACACGAACCGCCCGCTCCTCGCCCCGGTGCCCGCGGGGAGACCGCTCCCGGAGGCGGCACCCGCGACACCCCGCCCGGAGGCGTCCGCGAGACCCCACCCGCCCGCACCGGCGACCAGCGCACCACGCCGCCGGCCGGTGACCGGCACACCGAGCCCCACTCCGCTGCGGGCGGCCAGCGCACCACGCCCCCGGCCCGCGCCTCTGACGCCCATGACGGGGCCCCCGCACCGCGCGAGGGCGCGCCCGCCGGAGCTCACCACGCAGACGGCGACGGCACGGGCAGGAGCCGCATCGACCAGCTCATCAACCGGGACGGCACTCCCACGCCGCCCCTGGATCCCGACGTGACCTCCTTGGGTCGCCGCATCGCGGGCAGGCTGCGGATCGAGGTGCCGGACGAGGCGTTCGCGCATACCTTGGGGACGATGGCCCGCACCCTGACCTCCACCATGCAAGACCCCACCATGCGAGACATGATCAACAACGTCCACAAGCTGTCGCGTAGTGTGGGCATGCCTGCCGCCTTCGACGGGCTGGTGCGCGTCTTCGACGAGGCGCAGCGGCAAGGATTCGATCCCGCCGGGGCGACGGACAGGTTGGACCTGGTCGATCGGCTGGAGCTGTACCGGCAGACGGACCCACTGGTTTTTCCCGGCCTGTGGCTCGCCAACGGGGAGCCCATGCGCCCCTCCCTCCGGCTCGCGCGGGCGTTCGGCCGGATGGACATGGCGATCGGCACCACCAACGGCACCACGCGCGAGATCAGGGTCAACCAGCTTCGCAGCCTCACGTTCGACCTGGACCTCGGGCTCTACTCGCTTGATCACGTAGGGCGCCTGTTCCTGGACGCCGAGGCGAGGGGCGTGGACGTCCAGGGCGTGGCAGGGCGGCACGACCTGGTGCGCGAGCTGGAGCGGACCCGGGAGATCGACTCCGAGCTGTGGGACGGGCTGCGGATCGCGGACGAGTACGCCATCGCCGGGCTCGGCGACCCGGCCGCGCGGGCGATGAGCCGTACCGACCAGGCGCTCCGCTCGGTCGCGCCCGATGGTCGGCTGCGTAACCTGGCGGCCGAGGCGGGATTCTCGCACGCGCTCCGGACGTTCACCGAGATGCTCGTGGAGGTGGACACGCACGGTGCCCTCCCGGAACGGCCGGCGACCCACGCGGCGCTCGTGGAGAGCCTCACGCGGTACCGCGAACGCGACATGGACGGCTGGGACGTGCGTGTCATGGACGAGCGATTCCCCGCCGCGCGCCTGGACCCGGCGAAGGCCGCGCTCCTGGGCCGGATGGACCGCGTCATCGTCGGCGACGGCGCGCCGCGTCCCCCGCTGGACCCGCTGCTCGGACTGTCGCGCGAACTGGGCCTCGGTGACCGGATCGGCCGCCTCGTCCACGTGGCCGAGCGCGCGCAGCGGCTCGGCTTCGACCCGGTAGGCGCTCCTGACCGGGCGGCGCTGGTGGAGGCGCTGCGGGGATACATGGACACCACCCCGGACACCTGGGCAAGGCTGCGGGTGTCCGACCGGTACGCGACCAGGCTCGGCGAGCCCGCAACGAGTGCACTGGCGCGCATGGACCGGATCGTGGGCTCGCAGGGCGACGCCCCGGCGTGGGTCCTCGATCCCCTGCGGAAGCTGGCGGGCGACCTCGGCCTGGAGCACTCGGTCGAGCGGCTGGCCCACGTGTTCAGGGGGGCTGAGGAGCGCGGGCTGGACCCGGCCGGCGCCGCCGACCGGGCCGACCTCGTCCACCGGCTGAACTCCTATTACCGGGCGCCGGCGGCGGAGCCGTACCGCTTCACGCCGACCTTGATGCGCCTGGCCGAGGAGGCGCTCACAGACCAGCTCCGCCAGGCGGCCGCCCGTGACGCTGCCGCATCCGGCGCGTCGACGGGGAGGGCCCGCGACCTCGTCTCCGACCTGGAGGCGGAGCACGCTCGTGCGCTGGAGGCCCGCGCCCGCGCCTGGGACAGCCGGCCCAGCGAGCCGGAGGTCTCCTATCGGTGGAACCCAGAGGCGTTCGAACACGACCTCGCGGAGGCGTTCGCGCGGGCGGAGCGCGGCGAGCCGGTCGTGCCCTACCTGACCGAGGACGCCACCGGCGGACTGGCCGCGCCCGGGACCGGGTTCAAGTTCGGCCGGGAGATAGAGTACGACCTGCCCGAGTCGCTCAAGCCGCACCAGGACGCGATCAACCAGGCCATCGCCCGCGACCTGTACGACGCGGGGCTGACTCGGGATCCGTGGACACACCCGTACCACACCGGCCACGACGGCGGCTACTACGAGGGTGACAACGGCTGGCGGCTGGAACAGGACGTATCGGTCGCCGGAGAGCTCGTCTCACCACCGCTGTACGACACGCCGCGCACGTGGGAAAGCATCCGGCTCGTGTGCGAGATCATCAAGTCGCACGGCGGCGTGGCGACGGGGAGCACGGGGGGCCACATCCACGTGGACACTTCCGCGTTCGACCATATCCCCGCCTTCTACCAGCGGCTGCTGAGCCTGGTGAACAGAAACTACTTCGACACGTTCCTGCGGCTGATGACGAACCCGGAGCAGGGCCGACACCGGGGGCTCGAGTACTGTGCGCCCAACATGTTGGACTCCGCCGGGTACGTCTCACTTGATGAGCTGGTGAGCTCGCAATTCGAGCGCAGCTCCGCGGTCAACGTGCAATCGGTCGAGGGCGGCCGGACGGACCACACGGAGGTCCGCCTCCCCGACGGCTCGTTGGACCCCGGCGTCATCCAGACGCAGATCAAACTGGCGCTGGGAACGGTGGGGCTGGCGCTGCGGCTCGGCGACGACCAGTTCCCGCTCAACCACGACGGCAAGGACGTCGCCGGCAACCATACTGAGCACCGCAGGCGCCTGGACTACTCGTCCTATCTGGAGCTGGCCGACCACCTCTACCACCGGGCGGCCGACAAGGCGCAGCTCACGGCCATGTTCGCGATCACCCGATGGAACGAGAAGACGGAAGAGCCCTGGTGGCGATGAGTGAAGCGAACCGCGCGGCGGTCGTCATCCGCAACACCTCGGCGGCGGACCGGCCGCCCGCCATGCCTGTCAAGGTCGACGGCTCGTTGTACCGGTACGAGATGATCTTCTCTGGCGGCGGCTCGCGGGCGTACGCGGACGAGCCGGACGAGCTCGTCGGCGCGCTCAGGCCCGGCTACGACGCGCTCGGCACTCCGGAGGAGCGACGCGAGGCGCGCGCGCGGATCGCGCTGGACGCCCAGGTCAGGGCGCAGGCGGAGCTGGCCGCAGCCGGGCCGCTGGAGGAGTGCACGCCCGAGGAGCGGGCCGTGCTGCTCGGCGGCAGGCACGTGCCGCCGGCTCCGGAAGAGTGGGCCGCGCCCGTGCCGCTGGTGCTGGTCACGTCGTTCTACGAGCCGGCCGGGTCACTGCCCCGGCCGCTCGGCCCCGAGGAGCTTCAGGTATGGCTGGACCCGGCGGACGACTGGACGCTCCTGACCAGCCTGCACGCCGCCGGGACGATCCAGGTCGCGATGCTCCAGGACTCCCCCTAGAGCGCCTGTACGGAGTTGAGATCAGAGGGATTCGCCTGCGCTCTGGGCTGCGATCCTGGTAGGCCATCGCCATGGTGTGGAGACCTCACCGACGAGGAATGGTCGTTGGGTAGTCCCGTTTGGTGAGCGGTGTTCCGAGCTCCGGGAATCGGTCACTATCGGTGGGGTGCGCATCGGGATCTTTCTGATCGTGGCCCGATTTCCGGACCAGAGATCAGAGCACGTGCTGGCGAATGCCCTTGAGCTCATCGTGGCCGCCGAAGAGGCCGGATTTGCCGACGCCTGGATCGCCGAGCACCATTTCATGTCCTATGGCGTCTGCCCTTCGGCCACCACGTTGGCGGCTGTGGCGATCGGCCGGACCAGCCGCATAGGTCTCGGCACCGCCGTGAGCGTCCTGTCCACCCAGCACCCGGTCGCGCTGGCCGAGCAGGCGGCCATGCTGCACCACCTGTCGGGCGGCCGCTTCACGCTAGGTGTCGGCAGGGGCGGCCCGTGGGTGGACCTTGAGGTGTTCGGCACCGGGCTGGAGCGCTTCGAGCGCGGCTTCGAGGAGTCGCTGGACGTGCTGCTGGGCGCGCTCTCGGGGGAGCGGGTGTCGGCGGCGGGGGAGTTCTTCAGCTTCCGCGAAGTGCCGCTGGTCCCGCCGGCCCGGCTGCGGCCGGTCCTGGCGTGCACCTCACCGCCGACCGTGGCACTGGCCGCGGAGCGCGACCTGCCGATGCTGCTCGGGATGCACATCGACGACGAGCAGAAGAAGTCGATGATCACCACGTACGAATCTCACGGGGGTACAACTCAGGCCCACCTGGCCGCAGCTGTCGGATACGTGGCGAACTCCACCGCCCAAGCCAGGAACGAGTTGAAGGAATCCCTGCCCCGCTGGCTGAAGCCCGGCCTCGCCGGCTACATCCCGATGGACAACAGCGAACCACCATCCCGGGATATTTCGGCATATGTAGACTTCCTGACCCACGTCCACCCGGTCGGCTCGCCGGACCGATGCGTGGAGTCCATCATGCGCACGTCGGAAGCGACGGGGATCCAGCACCTCATCCTCATGGTCGAGGGGATGGGCGACCACCAGCGCACCTTGGAGAACATCCATCGCCTGGGGGTAGAGGTGTTGCCGCAGGTCGCCGACTGAGCGGAAGATGAGAGTCGCGCTGCCGGGGGCAGTCAGCCCAGCTGGTCGAATTCGCCGTCCTTGACGCCCAACCTGCTTCGTTCGCCCGGTCGGCTTACGGCACCCGAGGGCGCGATCGGCCCCCACGCCAGGCGGGACGCCAACCCGGGTCACCCAATCCCCGCCTGGGCGCCCACTGGCCTATAACACCCATGCCATATATCATCGAGATTATGGGTGGTGAGCGGTACACGATCGAGATCGAGCCCGAGGTGCGCCTCTGGCTGGGGAACCTCCCCGCCCACCACTACGTCATCGCCGAGCAGAAGGCCGACCGGCTCGCCGAGAACGCCACCACGCTCGGCGAGCCCTACACCCGCCATCTCGGCGGCAAGCTCCGCGAGCTGCGCTTCGACCTCGACGGCAACGCCCAGCGCATCACCTACTGGATCGCGCCCGGCCGCCGCATCGTGCTCCTGACGGTGTTCCGCAAGACCAGGATGCGCGAGACGGCGGAGGTCGAACGCGCACATGCCGCTCAGACCGCCTGCGAGGCCCGCCACGAACCGGCCGCCGAACACACCGTCTACAGCCGCGACATCAAGAAGGAGGAACTGTAATGAATCACGCCGAGTGGAAGACTCGCCGCCACGGCAAGCTTCTGGGCGAAGAGGCCGAGGACAACCTCGAGTACGACCGCCTCTACGAAGAGGCCGAACTGGCCCACGACCTCGGCCAGCTGGTCTACGACCGGCGCACCGCTCTCGGTCTGTCCCAGACCGAACTCGCCGAACGCTGCGGCATGAAGCAACCCCAGATCTCCCGCATCGAAGGCGGCGGCACCGTCCCGACCATCCCCCTTCTGCGACGCCTGGCCCGTGCCCTCGACGCCGACCTGACCATCAACCTCACCCCTCACGGCAACGCCGCCTGAACGAACACCCGGAAATCCCGGAATGGGGATTCGCCCACAACCGGCGCGTGGACGGCAAAATCAAGCCGGATGCGCTGATGAACCTGGGCCGGGTCGACCGTCTGGACGTCAACGGCCTGCTGGGGCTGGCGGCCTCTATCCGCAAGCACTTCGGCGGGGACCCGGACCGTCCCGGCGAGGCCGATGCCGCCATCGAGGGCCTGGGCGCCAGCGTGCAGGCGCTCGGCCCCGTCAGTAAGTGACTGCGAGCATGATCAGCGCGACCTTGATGATCTCCCGGCCGTAGATGCCTTGATGGTCGGCACCCAGGACGCGGGGTGGTGGCGCTACTGATGGGGAACGCGAGATGACATGGAGATCACCGGGGGGCCAGCGTGAGGGCGCTCCACCGGTCGGCCGCCGTGGATCTGATGGGATGATGCCGAAGTGGCGCGCTTTGAGCCGTTCGTGGAGGAACTGCTTGATTTTCTGCTGAAGCGGCTGGATGAGGCGGGGTTTGAGCGACTCGTCGTCCACGAGCCCCGGCGAATGTGCGCCCCATATATCTTCTCGGGCGGCGGCCGTGTGGAGCAGCGAGGACTGTGGTTCACGGGGTGCTGCGCCTGCTCGCAGATCCCCCAAGGCGGGTTCGGCGGCGACATCACCGTCGAAGCATGGCCGTGCCTGCACGTTCGGTCCCTGACGCTGCAGTTCGTCGACGACCCGAACTACTGCCAGGGATGGAGGCCAGAAAATGCGCTGTTCGCTTCGGGGAGGCTCATCCACCCGGACGACGTCTAGCCGGCGGGTGTTCCTCCTCCCCTCCACAACGCGAAGGTTGTCCTGGTCAGTCTGATGCCGGCTCGGCGAGCCAGGCTTCCAGGCCTGAGATCATCTGGGTGAGCAGGCTGGTGTGTCGATGCCGACGTAGGCCTGTAAGGCTCCCGGGGCGGGGCCCGACCGTGGGGCTCGCCCGGCCGGCCGTAGCAGCTGGGGATGGCTGGCCACCGAGTGGCGGGACGGAGCGTATGGGGAACTCACCCGTGCCTCCCGGACAGTACGGCGTGTGGATGTGACAATGCGTGCCCGCATACGGGACGGCGATCAACGGTAAGCATTCAGAAGGATCTGTGACGCTGGGTGATTCGCGCTGATCAGGCGTCGAGTGCGACGGGTGGCATCCACAGGTTGCCGGTGAAGGCACG
>NZ_JBEZYD010000036.1:0-148042 GCF_040638335.1 Nonomuraea sp. NPDC026600 | reverse complement strand
CGGCCTTCGGCGACTCCTCCCGAAAAGCCCGGAACGCCACCAGCGACGTCCAAGAAATCCCAATCGTCCCGAACTATTTCGCTGAGATCACCTCATTGGGTAAAGGATTGGCGATTGGTGAAACTCATGCGTCCGCCCCTGCGACCAGGGGTTATGCCGAGTTTTCGACCTGTCTTGATACCTGCCCCCGCAAGATCGCCATACTGGCGGTGTCAAGTCTGACCGTGGCGGGGCTCATCGCCCTCCACCACCATGCGGACGGCCCCTTCCTTGAACTCGCGTGAGAACTGCCTGCGACGCCTCGTCACGTACCTACCTCTTCCAGACTTCTGTCAGCTTATGTAGCCGACTGTCCGGAATCTGTTGGGCACCTTAGCTGGACAGTGATCCGAACGGCTGGCGGTCACCGCTTCGCACTGGTCGACGGCCCCAGGCAGGACGACACCCAGAACGCAGAAACCGCTGGCTGTGGCGGTAGATGTCCCACTCAGGGATGGGGCCGGTGGGCACCCTCGAAACGGCCCAGCGCCTCCGCGGTCCGTCCGTCCTCCGTGCTCAGGTCCGCCTCGTGACCGCTACTCGCCACGGAGACCCGGATGCATGCCGCGATGCCCGGTGATCCTGCTGTCTGCCGACCAGGCGACCAAGCAGACGAACCCGTAGAATGCCGACCTTCAGGCCGCCCAGCGGGCGTTTGCCGCACGCGCGTCTAAATGCCCTGTGGCCGATGACCATGTGCACCGGCCGCAGGTGGGTGGCCGATCGGATCCGTGAGTTGCTGACATGAGAACGACGAGAAAGCTGAGGAGGAGCAGATGAAGGTGGAGATGCGATTAGCCCACGAACAGACGATGCTGATCACCGGCCACGACGCGACGTGACCGTCATCGCGAACCGCTACCGCCTGCTGTCGCCTCTGGGCCAGGGCGGTATGGGGACTGTCTGGCGGGCCGTTGACGAGCTACTGCGGCAAGAGGTCGCCGTCAAGGAGGTACGTCTGCCGCCGGAGCTCGATCAGGCTGCCCGCGCGGAGCTGACCGAGCGCACCCTGCGCGAGGCCCGGGCCGCGGCGCGGCTGCGTTCCCATCCGTCGATCGTCACCGTCCTCGACGTCGTCATGGACGGCGGGCGGCCATGGATCGTGATGGAGCTGATCAACGGCCGCTCGCTCGACCAGATCGTCCGCCAGGACGGGCCGACCTCCCCCAGCCGGACCGCATGGGTGGGGCAGCACGTGCTCGACGCCCTGACGGCCGCGCACTCCATGGGCGTACTGCATCGTGACGTCAAGCCCGGCAACGTGCTCATCACCCAGGACGGGCGGGTTCTGCTCACCGACTTCGGGATCGCTACCGTCGCCGGGGACGCGGCGCTGACTCAGACCGGCCTGCTCAACGGCTCTCCCGGCTACATCGCTCCTGAGCGGCTGCGCGGCGAAGCCGACGGCCCGTCGGCCGACCTGTGGTCGCTCGGGGCCACCCTGTACACGGTGGTGGAGGGCGGCCCGGCCTTCTCCGGCATGAACGCGGCCGCGGTGATGGCGGCCGTGCTGCTCCACGAGCCCGCGCCCGCCCGCCTGGCGGGTCCGCTCGCGCCCGTCCTGGCCGCGCTGCTGGAGAAGGATCCGAACCGGCGCTGCACTGCCGAGCAGGCAGCCGTCTGGCTGCGGGACGTCGCCCGGGGCGATGTGCCCGAGTCCGTGCCGACGGTCCCGCGGGAGCAGGGACGGGGGCGGGCGCGCGCCGCGAGGAGGCGCCGGGTCGCCCTGGTGGGGGGCTCGGCCGCTGCGGCGCTCTGCGTGGCGGCGGGGCTGGTGATCTGGATGAACATGCGCGGCGTGCCCCAAGATCCCGGCAAGGAGACGCTGCCAGCGACCGGCTCCACCTCCTCCGCCCCTTCGCCCGCGGCCGTGAAACTGTTCCGCACACAGCCCAAGACCTGCCAGTTGCTGAGCAACACGCAGGCACGCACGTTACTCAGCGGTACGGTAACGCGCCCGCTCCTCTCCACCATGCGCTGCCAATGGTCGAGCCCCGACGGCGCGAGCATCACGCTCACCACGTTTCGCGCCCCCACGGTCAAGGGCTGCAAGGCGAACTTCGAGGGCACGGTGACCACGATGAAGGACGAGAAGATGCGCTATCCGAAGACCAAGTTCCGGTCCTCTCGAACGGGCGGGTACCGCACGTTCTCCTACGCGCGCAACGCTCCTGATATACGCCCGGGGTTCCACCGTTCCGGGACGGTGTTCTGCCTGACGAACATCTCGGTTTCCGTGGACTACTGGGGTCCGCAGGCCGGATACGTCGCCGTGGACCGCACTGCCGCGTACGCCGTCAAGGCGTTGGAGGCCAAGCGCTGAGCGTTACGTGAAGTCGTCGTTCAGCAGCTTGAAGAAGGTGTCGCCACGGACGATCTCAAAGGGGTTCGTGAGCAGGGCGCCGAGCTCGGCGACGTCGGACGGGGTCCAGTTCCAGGCGTTGATCGCGCCGGCGATGAACAGCGGCGACTTCCCGTCCCAGCCCTCGATGTGCTTCAGCAGCGTGTCGCGATACTCCGGGGCTTTTCCCTGGGGAGAGAAATTGCCGATCAGCGGGATACCGGCCGGGCGGGTCCGCAGGTCGCCGCTTTCCCAGGATTGGATGATGCCGCGCAGCGGGGTGTTCTTTCGGTACGAGCCGACGATGCGCTCGTCGAACGCCACCCAGCCGGTGTTCTCCGGGTTGCGGTAGTTGTAGGCGTAGACCAGGTCCATGCCGGTGTCGCGCAGGAAGCGTCCGCTGAGTTCGGTGTAGGCGTCCAGGTCCTTCGCGGGCCATGAGCCCGGGTAGGTGTAGCCCGCGCCGGAGGGGCCCGAGATCAGCAGGTCGTTGGCGGTGGCCGTGCGCTGGTAGTACGCCAGGAGCGCGGGGCCGATGTCGGCCAGCAGGGGGCTGACGGTCCAATTCACCGGCACGCCGCCGCGGTTCGGGTCGTCCCAGAGTTCTCGCATTCTGCGCTGGCAGTACTGGATGTTGTCGCCCTCGCCGAAAGTGAGGGTGAGGTGGACGCGGTTGCGTAGGGTGGCGGCCGGTCTCTGGCGTACGCGATTGGAGACCTTCGCGGGGACGCCCGCGTGCACGGTGGCGTTCATGTAATAGTCGGCGGGCACCACTTCGACGGCGTGCTGCGAGGCGCGGTCCACGCCGCCCCATTCGCCCGCCACGTCGTTGGAGAACCAGCCCGCATAAGGGGTGGTGGGCTTCACCTTGCTGAAGATCTCGTCGAGTAATTCGCCTGTCTCGCCCGATGGTGGCAGCCAGAACACCATCGCGCGCATCGCCGCCGCGTAGTCGCGGAAATACGGGAAGGGCTCCACTCGCGTGGGCGCGGTGGTGGTGGCGGTGACCAGGTATTGGTTCCACAGGTCGACCTCGACCAGGAGTTGCTGGGTCCCGGCCGGCACGGTGAATCGGTAGATGAAATAGCCGCCACCGTCGGAGAAACGGTTGGCGTCTCCGCCGATGGAGGAGTTGAGGCCGTCGAACAGGTAGGGGGCCTCGGCGTCCGTACCCGGGATGAAGGAGACGATGTCCTTGCCGTCGGTCTTCACCTTCACCGAGCCGACCGAGGCGCCCCAGCCGTCGTCGCCGAGGGAATCCTGGAAACGCAGGTAGACGCCGTCCTGGCCGGAAAGCTCCTGGCTCAGGTCGAAGGTGCGTACCGCCCTGTTGGAGGAGTCACGGACGCGCTCGCTCTCGCGGGCGATCTCCCGCCACTGAACGCCGTCCACCCGCACCGTCCTGGTCGGCGGGAGTCCGGTGAGCAGCGCGTGCGTGCAGCGGGGGAAGAGGGTGTCGAGCTGCCACCGGTACGTCCCCAGAACGTCGTCGGCTTTGAACCGGCCGCGCAGGTCGGTGATGATTCTGAAGCCGTACTGGCTCGCCTGCTCGGCGGTGGCGGCGACGGCGTTCTCCAGCCCGGCCAGCGTGGTGGCGACGTTCACGGAGTCGGGCACCGCGGGATCGTGCACGATCGCGCCGCGCACCTCGTTCTTGTAGCGGGCGACGAGGTCGAGCGGCCGGCCGTGACGTGTGACGGTGGCGCCCGTGCTGGACAGCCAGCGGAGGTCGTAGCCTGCGCTGTCGTAGTTGAAGTAGAGGCGCGGCTGCCGCCGGTTGACGATTCCCTGGAGGGTGGTCAGCAGAAGCTGGTCGTTTCCATGCAGCGCGCCGACGTCGGCGACGTCGAGCCGGGTGGGGCGGCCGAAATTCGGCAGGAGGGGGGCGGCACCGGTATGGGTGGTGGCGGTGGCGGGGTCGGAGAGTGTGATTCCGAGGCCGCCGGCCGCGAGGACCACGCCATTCGCCCAGAGGAAACTACGTCGTGACACCATCAGCGATCGCTGCTCCTTGCTGGAGGGACCGGGACTGACATCGTTGTCATCTGCAGCGAACCTAACCGCCTGACGAAATGTTGTCCATGGTGTAAATGCGCCTATAGAGGCCCGGCGCACGTCGCGCTGAACAGGGGTACGTGACGCGTCCGGGCCTGCGACTGTCAGTGGCCGGCGCTCATACCGCCGTCGACGTGAAGGATCTCGCCGGTGACGAACGGGGCGTTCTCGAGGTAGACCACCGCGTCGACGATGTCGCTCACCTCGCCCATCCGCCCGACCGGGTGCAAGCCGGCGAGGACCTGATGGGTCTCGTCGGGGTGCATCGGGGTCTTGATGGTGCCCGGCGAGACGGCGTTGACGCGGACGCCGCGGGTCGCGTATTCGATGGCGAGGCCCTTGGTGACGGACTGCAGGCCACCCTTCGTCAGCGAGGCCAGCGTGGCGGGGACTCTGGAGTCGGCGTTGTCGACCAGGCTGGTGGTGATGTTGACGACATGGCCGCCGCCCTGAGCGAGCATGTGCGGGATGGCCAGCTGGGTGATGCGGAAGAACCCGGTCAGGTTCACACCGATCACGGTGGCGTAGTCGTCGGCGGTGTACTCGGTGAAGGGCTTGGCGACGAAGATCCCGGCGTTGTTGATCAAGGTGTCGACACGGCCGAAGCGCTCGATGGCGGCGGCGATGACGCGCTCGGCGGTGGCGGGGTCGGCGATGTCGCCCTGGACGGTTACGACGTCGGCGTCGTTGGCGGGGGCGATCGTGCGCGAGGTGGCGACCACGCCATAGCCGAGCTTGCGGTAGGCGGCGACGAAGCCGGCACCGAGGCCCTGCGACGCACCGGTGATGACTGCGACCTTCTGAGTCTGGTTGCTCATGATGACCTTCTTGGTGTTTGCGATGAACTACTAGCCGACCGGTCGTCTATTAACGTAGACGACCGGTCGACAATCGTCAAAGTGAGATGGGGATCAGTGCTCCGTGATGACCTTGGACACGTGGTACTGGCGGATCCGCCACGTGTCCTGATCGCGCCGGAGGACCAGGGAAAGGTGCACCGACGCTTCCCAGCCCTTCGGGCCACCGAAGGTGACATCCGCGAATCCGCCGGCCGCCTCCTCGCCGATGGTGTACGTGCTCAGGACGGTGACCTCGGCGGTGCGATCATCCGGCACCGCCTCGTAGTAGGCGCGCACCGCGTCGCGGCCGGTGACGACCTTGGGACCGAAGCCCTGGAAGAGGGCATCGGGAGTGAACAGGTCGGCCATCGCGTCCACCTGGTGGCCGTCGAAAGCGGCCTTCCAGCGGTTCAGGATCTCGCGCATCGGATCGGTCATGGTGCCTGCCTCCGTGATGGGTGGTCGATGCTCATAGTCGACCGGTCTAGTAAAAGTAGACGACCGGTCGTACACTGGCAACATGGGACGAACCAGTGATGCCAAGGAGAGGATCCTCAGCGCCGCGCAGACACTCATCGAGCTGCGTGGCTACTCGGCATTAGGGGTGGCCGAGATCTGCAAGGCGGCGGGTGTGCCGAAGGGCAGCTTCTACTACTTCTTCGACTCCAAGGAAGAGCTCGCCCTGGCCGTCATCGACGAGCATTGGGCCGGCCAGCGCAGCGGCTGGAACCGTATCCTGGGCAACGATGACCCGCCCCTCCAGCGGCTACGGCAACTGTTCGAGGCCACCGAAGCCGACCAGCGCGCCGGACAGCAGAGCTGCGGCACCGTCTCGGGCTGCCTCTTCGGGAACCTGACCCTGGAGATGAGCAACCAGACGGAAGCCCTCCGCGAACGCCTGCAGCAGATCTTCGAGGCGCAGGTCGGCATGGTGGAAAAGGTCATCACCGAAGCCCGGGAACGCGGCGAGGTCACCGCCGCCGACACCCACGAGGCCGCGCGATCCGTCGTCGCCCAGCTTGAAGGCCAAGTGCTCTTCGCCAAGCTCTACAACAACACACAACGCCTCGACGCCCTGTGGACGAACTGCCTGGCCCTTCTCGGCGCCACCGCCGCCGGCCGAGCACAGGAAGCACCGGTGCGGTGAACAGCCGGATGGGCCATCCTCGACGGCGCGCAGTCGAGGATGGCACGGACCAGCGGCTCAGAACTTGATCCACCAGCCCTCTATGTAACCTGTGTCGCCTGCGGTGACGTCCTCGACGCGTAGCGTCCACGTCCCGTTCGCCGGTGAGGAACTCCCGTTCACCGGATAGGTCTCCTGGATCACGTCGCCGTTGTCTTTGGAGTTCGGTGCGCGTAGGGGATAGACCGTGCCGTTCGGGCTGATCAGGTCGAGTTTCAGATCGCCCACCCAGGTGTGCTGGATCTCCGCGTAGACCGTCACCTTCGCGTGGGCGTTACCCGGGAACCAGCCCGTCACCGTGATGGGCGACTGAACGACGCCTTTGTCAGGGATATCGCGAGCGTCCCAGTTCTCGAAGAAGGGGAAGTCCATCGACCAGCCATCGATGACACCGGAATCGGGTGTCCAGGCGTCCGTGGCACGGAGCTTCCAGGTCCCGTTCGCCGTCGCCACGGAACTCGCGTCCACCTGGTACGTCTCCTCGATGTAATCGCTGCTGTCCTCGGACGGTTGCCTCAGCGAGAACACCTTTCCGTCCGGGCTGATCAGATCGAGTTTCAGATCACCCGCCCAGGGATGCCGGATATTGACGTACACGTTCACGTCCGCCGGCGCTTTGCCGAGCAGGCCGCTCACATCTATCGGCGAGTCCACGCTGCCGGGATCGGGGATGGCGTGGTCGTCGAAGTTGGCGAAGTACCTCGGCCAGACGGCATCCGCCGATGTCGGGGTGGGCGTCGGGGTCGGGGTGGGCGTGGGCTGGGTGAGGGCCGCGCTGTCCAGTCGAAGCCGCGGAGTGGTGGCGCTCGCATAGGCGATGGCCTTGCCCGTGGTCTTCATCGCCGATTCGAGCTGGCCGATGCTCGACTGGGGGAAGGCCTGGCGGAGTACGGCCAGCGCACCGGTCACGTGCGGAGCGGCCATCGAGGTGCCGCTCAGCGGAGCCCACTTGCCGCCGGGCACCGAGGAGATGATCGACGTCCCGGGGGCGAACAGGTCCAGCAGGGGGCCGCGGTTGCTGAAGGCGGACACCTCATCCTGGTCGGTGGTGCTGCCCACCGCGATGGCCGAGGACACGCAGGCGGGCGCGCTCACCGCGTCGCCGTAGCCGTTGTTCCCGGACGCCACCACCGTGGCCACCCCGGCCGCCAGGAGACCGTCGATGGCCGGCTTGCGGGGATCCGTGTCACATGCCGCGGTGTACCGGCCCGCGCCCAGGCTCAGATTGGCGGCCACCACAGGGGTACCGGACTCCCGCAGCTCCAGGACCTTCTCCAGGCCCGCGAGCTGGGCACTGGTGAAGCTCAGCACACACGGCGCCTCGCCCACACCGCAGAAGTCCTCTGACGTGAACTTGCTGAACACCTGAATGGCGATCAGGCCGGCTCCAGGTGCGACACCGGCCGGCGGCGCCCCGGTCACGCCCTTGCCGTTGCCGATCGCGATCCCGGCCACATGCGTACCGTGATCACAATCCAGGGCCACGTCCGCGCACGGTCCCTGCTCGGAGTCGGCTGCCCCGGATCCCTCCTGCTGAGCGGTGCCGTTGGGGCACAGGCTGGTGGCGGAGTAGTCGGCGTCGATGGGCGAGAAGCAGGCCTCGCTGATCACCCGGCCGCTGAGGAAGGGGTGGCTACGGGCGACGCCGGTGTCCAGTACGGCCACCGCGCTGCCCGCGCCGGTCAGGCCCGCGGCCCGGGTCTTGTCTCCGCCGATCAGCGGGACGCTCTCGGCCAGCACGGGGGGTACCGGCCGGTCCTCCGAGACGCTCACCACGTTCGGCAGCTTGGCCAGCCGCTCCAACGCCGCCTGGTCGACGCGCAAGGTGACCATGGGGAACCGGGACAACGTCTGCAGCGCCTGACCGGCGCTCGCCGCGGCCGGTAGATCCGTCCGGGTCTTGGTGACCACGTTGACCCTGATCTTGCCGCCGGCGGCGGCGAGGCGCGTGCTTAACTCGGGCTCTATCGACGGGGTCGCCGACGTGGTCTGCTCGTCCGGATTGACCGACGCGCCATTGGCCGGGGTACTCGCGATTGCCATGGCCGCTAAGGCCGTGATGACACAGGATATGACCCATTTTTTCACGACAATTCCACCTAACGCGACATGACGGTGGTGGCGGATGCTATCGGGGAGAACAGCGGGAGCAACACCGCCGCAATGGCGACGGCGGGCGCTAATCGGCGCAACCAGGGCTCCTTGGTGGGTCGGTGAGTTGATCACCTGGACAGTAGATGATCAAAAACTTTTCAACAAGGGCCTGGACAAACATTTGGGGCGGTGCTCAAATCGCGTATGGGGCTGTTCCCTTCGTACATGATGTCAGTGGGAGTTGACGTCAATGTCAGCGTTAAAGCGTTCCATTTCGCGGAGCGTTTCCCGATACCGGGCGGCCGCATTGATGGCAATTCCCAGAAAGCGGGGAAACCGGCCAAACGCCGCGCCGCCCGTATGGGCCTGGCCGAAAACCGATGCCCGGTCCAACGAGACCGATGCCCGGTCCAACGAGAAAGGGGGCCGCCTCTGTGCCGAGGCGGCCCCCTTGTCTACTCCGTCTACTGCTGACCCTCTTCAGGCAGGCCGTTGTCGAACTGCTTCGGCTGCACCTGCTTGTGCGGCTGGCCCCGCTCGGCCTTGGCCAGGGCGGCGGTGTCGGGATAGTCGGCGACGAAGGCGTCCACGCCCTGGTCCAGATGCGCGCGGTACTCCGCCAGCGCGTCACCGTGGTCAGTCGGGATCTGACCGCGGCGAAGCTGCAGGGGCAGGTACTGGTTCTCGCTGCGGAAGGTGTACACGCCGATCTTCAGCCCCGCCTTGTGCGCGTCGGACACCAGCGTCGTCGGGGTGCCCGAGCTGCCGTCCGGGTTGACCGGGATCACCGATGACTTGTCCGGCCCGATCCACCGCGCGTACTGCGCGATCTTCGCCAGCCCTTCGGGCTTCATCATGTCCGCGTAGGTCGTGGGGTCTCCGGCCGCTGTCAGGTCGTACGGCTGGCCGGTGGTGCCCAGGGCCTGCCACAGCGGCACGCGCAGGTCCTTGGCCACCCGCTTCAGGCTGGACGGCTCGAACGACTGCACCACTACCGCGCTGTTCGGCCGGTTAAGCCCGTTGCGCTTGACGGTCTCGATCAGCGGCTCCTCCAGCGGCAGCCCGATCGACCTGAAGTAGGTCGGGTGCTTGGTCTCGGGGAAGACGCCGACCTGCTTGCCGTACTGGCGCGAGAGCCGCTTGGCCAGGTCGAGCACCTCCTGGAAGGTGAGCACCTGGTAGTAGCCGTTGTACACGGTGTTGCGCTGGCGGATCGCGGGCAGTCGCTCGACCGCGCGCAGCGTCTTCAGTTCGGCCAGCGTGAAGTCCTCGGTGAACCACCCGGTCACGTTGCGCCCGTCGACGACCTTGGTGGTCTTGCGTGCGGCGAACTCGGGGCGCAGCGACACATCGGTGGTGCCGGAGATCTCGTTCTCGTGCCTGACGACCAGCACGTGGTCCTTGGTCGGCACCAGGTCGGGCTCGATCCAGTCGGCGCCCATGGCCACGGCCAACTCGTAGCCGCCCTGCGTGTGCTCGGGGCGGTGACCCGCCGCGCCGCGGTGGCCGATGATGACCACCTGGGACCGGTCAGGTGCGGCTTCGGCCGCAGCCGGAGCCGCACTGGCTCCGGCCAGGGGGATGAGGATGGCGAGGGTGGTGGCTGCGATCTTTCGCACGTTGAGACTCCCGGCGGTGTCCGCACCGGAGACTTTCACCGGTGATCACCGCGGGCATTATGGTAAGGACCGAAATCCGCCTACGGACCAATAACGGCGAAATTTCCGGTGACAAGCACGATCCACTCACGGCGGACGTACAGAGCCTCCGTGAGGCCGCGCAGCAGGATTGCCTGGAAGGTCATACCTTCTTGACGACGATCGCGTCCGGGAGCAGCTTTTCCAGATCGTCCACGTCCGAGGTGAACACGGTGACCTGTCCCTTCTGCTGTCGTGCGATGACGGCGAGCACCGCGTCGATCGCGTGCTTGTGACCGTGCAGTTTGGCATCGGCCAGGAGCCGGCGGGCCCGACGGGCCTGATCCTTCCCGATGTCGGCGACATTGAGCCTGGACAGCACCCAGTCCCAGCGCTGCTCGGTAATCCGGCCGTCGAACGCCTCGACCACCGTCATCGGAGACGTCACCACCTCCGCCTGACCCCGAGCCGCCAGATCAAGCCACGCCATCATCTTCCGGTCGCCCCGCACGGCCAAGGACAAGGCCTCGCAGTCGAGCACGAAGATCCGCAGCGGCATCTGCCCGTGCTCACCGCTTCCCTTTCTCACGCGTCGCGCTTTCCGCCGGCGCGGCGACGCTCGTGCTCGGCGTCGAGATCTTCCAGTTCCTCGATCGCTGCCGCGCGCTCCTCGCCGGTGACCGGGCCGTACTCTTCTCCCAGCCAGGTCACCAGCTCCAGCAACCGGTCCCGGTCACGCTTGAAACGCAACGCCTCGGCGACGTACGCCGACAGGCCCCGATCGGCCGCATCCGCGCGGATCTCCTCAAGAAGCTCCTCGGGGATCGTCACCGTTACCTTCTTGGTCGCCATACAACAGACCATACTTCAGGTATCGATCTCCTTACCATCACTGTGTCGAAGGCCCGCGTGATCGCCCTGGCCGTCTTCGTGGCGTGGGGCCGGTTCAGCGCAGGGTGGCGGTGAAGGTGCGGCCGTGGGTGTGCCGGGTTGTCGCCTGGATCAGGGTGCCGCCCGGTACGCGCCGTACCGTCACTCCCTCGTCGGCCGTGTCGAGTCTGAGGGGTGCGCCGAGGAGGACGACGGAGACGCGGTCGCGTTTCATCGTGGGGTCGGACAGGGCGACGACCGTGCGCTTGCCGAACCGCACGATGACCGAGGCGGGGCCGTCGATGAGCAGGCGTTCGGCGTGGCGCGGGCCGTCGGAGAAGACGTTGGCGGCGACGATCCCGAGAGTCTTGTGCTTGATCGCTTGTACGTGCCGGTCGTTGGCCAGGACGGTCAGCCGGCCGTTCGCGTAGCCGCGCAGGCGGGTCTCGGTCGCGTTCGGGACCAGGGCGTAGGCGAGGGCGGGGACGGCGCCGGTGGTGGGGTGGGCGATGGAGGCGGTGAAGACGTTCTTGGTCACGCTGGTGTCGGGATTGGACGTGCGCACGACTCTGCGGCTGCGGGTCACCGTCTCCAGTCCGACCGCGACGGGCTGCTTGGTGAGGAAGGCGTAGCCGACCGCGGTACGGCGGGTGTCGTTGGCGTAGCGGAGCCAGCGCGGGGGCGTGGTGTCGCCCGTCTGCCAGGCTCTGCCGTTCCAGCCTTCACCGGTGAGTACGACCGCGTCGCCGGGGGCGGCGATGCGGCTGTCCACGGTGGTCACCGCATCGCGGCCGCCCTCACCCGAGACGCCCGCGGCCAGCACCACGATCTCGTCGTCGAGCATGAACCAGGACTTGGTCGCGCGGGCGTTCTGGTAGGCGACGAAGTCGTCGGGCAGGATGCCCGCCTGTTTGGCGGTGTAGGCGGCGTCGTCGGACTGGACCATGCCGGCCGCGCCGTACGCGCCGAGCGTCGCGCCGCCGGAGAAGGAGTTCCCGGCGCGGGGAAAGTACACGTAGGTGTTCTGGGACTCCGAGGAGGAGGTGAAGTTCAGCGGGTGACCCGGGTTCTCGTACCAGAGCCGGCCGTACAGCTCGGGCACCGTCCGCCGTTCCTGCACCGGCGCGGTGATCCCGGCCAGCCGGTACGGCGAGACGGCCGTGTAGTAGTCGACGCCGAAGACCTCGCGCTGGTCCTCGCCCGCGAGGTAGAGGTAGTACGCGCCGTCGCCCTGGAACCAGGGCATGAGGTTCTCGCCGCTCATGTACTCGTACTTGCTGATCCGGTCGGAGCTGCGCGCCAGGGCGAAGGCGTAGCCGGGGCGCCGGTGGACGGTTCTGTCCATGGCGTTGAACGCCACGCAGCGCTCGGGCGCGTTCAGGTCGGCGGCCGGGATGGCGGAGTCGGCGCGGATGGCCGCGTACCGGGCGACACTGACCGGGGAGACGAAGGCGGCCGTGTCGGCGGCCGGCAGGAACTTGACGTACTTCTTCAGGGCGAGCGCGCCCGCGCCCTCGACGTGGTCGGCCAGGTCGGCGATGGCCTCCACGACCACCCCGACGTCGGCGTAGCCGGTGGTGGTGCGCGAGGCCGCCCGCCCCTTGACGATCTCCATCATCCACCCCTCGAAGATCAGCGGGGCGAAGCCGTCGGCGACCCAGCGGTACACCACGCCGGCCAGGTCGTCGGAGGTGCCACCGCTCGTCGCGCCCTCGAGCATCTTGAGGGTCTGGACGACGCGGGTGAGCAGGGCCTTCCCGTACGAGCCCGTGTAGGCGACCGAGTCGTGCTGGATGAAGGAGCCGTCGCGGTAGTAGCCGTCGGTGACCCCGTGCTGGAGGTTGTAGGGGTCGATCGTGGCGAAGACGGTGGCCTGGTCGGAGATGGCCTTGCCGACGCGGGCGTCGTCGCCGGTGAGCGCGCCCTGCAGGATCCGGTTGCCGGTGATGTCGGCCAGGTTCGCGCCGGTGTGGAAGCGCGAGTCGAGGTCGACGTCGCCGTTCTTGCCGTTGCGCAGGTAGGCGTCCATCGAGGCGATGTAGGTCGCCGTCAGGTCGGGCCGTTCCTCGCGCAACCGTTCGGCCAGCAGGGCCAGCGTCCTGCTCACCTGGGTGGAGATGCCGATCTCCCAGTTGAACCAGTTGCCGTAGTAGCCGGCCGACTGGTCGCCGTAGTAGCGCTCGTGCAACCACAGCAGACCGTCGGCGACCCGCCGCTGGACGGCGGCGTCACCGTCGAGCGCGCCGCCTGGTGTGCGGGTCGCGAGCGCGATCTCGTACAGGTACTGGAAGGCCAGTCGCAGGTTGGCGTCGTCGGTGCCGAGCCGCAGGCCGGAGAACAGCTCGCCGGCGCCCGCCTGGTCCATGGCGGCCAGCCGCTGCTTGGCGGTCCGGAGGATCGCCGCGAGATTGCCGGCGACCTCGGGCCGGGCGTTGATGTCCGGAGTGCCGGCGAAGATCGCCACGGTGTTGGCGAGCAGCCGCGCGTGATCGACCCCTGCCGCGGCACGCGAGGGGGAGGCTACGGCGAGCAGACCGGCGGCGGGGAGCAGGGAGAGGACCTGGCGGCGAGACATATGCGGCAAGGCGGACTCCAGGCCGTTGGAGGATATGCCGGGCTCACAGTACATGATCCATTCTGTCGGTCAAGGTCGGAATTATGCGGCACGCGGACTTTGCAGTGCTTTGCTTCTTGCCGAGAGACCCCGCGGACCACCCCCGCTAGAGTGAGAAATGTTCGATGCGCCGTTCTGGCGCTTCCCGGGGAGCCCAAGTCGACGCTCCGTCAGCCCAGAATCATCTGGACGCTCATCACCTCACGGAGTGATCTCTGATGTTCGAACGCCTTCTTGTTGCCGCCGCCGTGGTGGCATCCGCAATCATCGGCTCGACCGCACTCACCACGCTGGCCGCGAGCGCGGCCGACACGCCGAGCACGACCATCGCCGCCCAGGCTGCCGCCACAATGACGGAGCCTCCCATCCCTGATGAGGACGACGAGGACAGAGCGCGTTGACCCAGGCGACCGCTGCGGTGGACGACCCGTCGGCCGGCAGCGGGATCGCGTTCAAGCAGAATCGCGGCCGCCCCGTGGTGCAAGTCATCGCGGGGTGAGCCGTCCGCGTTGTGGATGGCGTGGCGCAGCCCAGGCGCGGCACGCGGTAAAGGCAACCGAATCGGCGGCGACTGAGCAAACGCTTGGTAGTGTTATGGCGTGCTGCTGGATGGCAAGGTCGCGGTCGTCACCGGGGCGGGCCCCGGGCTGGGTCGGACGCTGGCGGGGCTGCTGGGCGAGGAGGGCGCCAGGGTCGTCGTGGCCGCCCGCACCGCGGCGACCGTGGAGAAGACCGCCGCCGAGGTGCCGGGCGCGCTGGCCGTACCCGCCGACGTGACCAGGATCGACGACGTACGGCGGCTGGCCGGCACCGTGATCGAGCGGTTCGGCCGAGTGGACGTGCTGGTCAACGCCGCCTTTCCCGGATCGCACCGCAGGAACGTGCTCGACATGTCGGTCGACGACCTGGAGACCTGGCGCGGGGCCGTCGAGACAGGGGGCTACGGCACGCTGCTGGCCTGCAGGTTCATCGCGCCGCACATGGTGGCCCAGGGCTCCGGCTCGATCGTCAACATCACCTCCATGTCGTCCCGCACGGGTTACGCGGGGCGCAGTGACTACGCCGCGGGCAAGGCCGCCGCGCACCTGCTGTCGCACTGCCTCGCCGACGAGCTCGGGCCGTACGGGGTGCGGGTGAACTGTGTCGCGCCCGGCTGGATCGCCAGCGAGGTGCTGGACGAGTGGATGCGTACCCGGGCGGCGGCGGAAGGCGTGACGTTCGAGGAGATCCTCGCCCGTGACGTCTCGGAGATGGCGCTGCGCCGCATCGCCACGGAGGAGGACGTGGCCCGCGCCGTCGTCTACCTCGCCTCCGACCACGCCAAGGCCGTCACCGGCGCCACCATCGACGTCAATGGCGGCCAGCTGTTCACGTGACAGGTCCAGATCATCACATCCGGATATCTAGTGCTTTACCGTACCGTGATGCACTGATTTCGCTACTGTCGCATCCGTCCCGTACGAGAGGAACCCCGGATGCGACTTTTACCCTCCGTTCTCGCTACCGCGCTCGCCGCGACCTCGCTTCTCCCATCCCCCGCCCTGGCACAAGGAGAGACCACGGCCGCGAAGGCGATCAAGGGGCAGGCGACCTTGTACGAGCTCCAGTCGGGGGGCGGCAACTGCTCGTATCCGTCATCTCCCGCCGGCAACCTCTATGTCGCCCTCTCCCCCGGCGAGTACGCCGCCGCGGCCGCCTGCGGCGGCTACCTGGACGTCACCGGACCGAAGGGCACCGTCCGGGTCAAGGTCGTCGACCAGTGCCCGGAGTGCCAGGCGGGGCACATCGACCTGAGCCGTACGGCCTTCGCCCGCGTCGCGGACCCCGGCAAGGGCCTGGTAGGGGTCACGTACCGCCCGGTCTCCAACCCGCGCGTCGGCAGCCCACTGTCCTTCCGCGTCAAGGAGGGGTCGTCGCAGTGGTGGCTGGCCCTGCTGGTCATCGACCACGGCAACCCGCTCACGTCGGTCGAGGTGAAGGGCGCCGGCGGCGCGTGGCGCAAGCTGGCCCGGGCCGACTACAACTACTGGATCGCCGAGTCCGGCGTGGGCCAGGGCCCCTTCACCGTGCGGGTCACCGACAACCGCAGCCACCAGGTCACGGCCAAGGGCATCCGCCTGACCCCCGCCGCCGTCCAGCGCACCACCACAAAGATGTACTGACACGGGAGACCCGGCACCCGGAAACCGGTCTGGCCCGGCAACCATCGGCTGCCCGGGCCAGACGTGGGCGCGTCAGGGCGTGGCGATGCCGAGGTTGACCGGCAAGGTCAGCGGGCCGATCGTGAAGAACGACGGGGAGTACGGGATGTCGTCGGGGTCGATCGCGAGGCTGAGCCCCGGAAACCGCCGGTACAGCGAGTCGAGCGCCAGGCGGCCCTCCATCCGGGCCAGCGGCGCCCCGATGCAGAACCGCGGGCCGTGACCGAAGCCGAGGTGCCCGGTCTGCTCGCGGGTGATGTCGAACTGGTCGGCGCTCGCGCCATGCTCCGCCGGGTCGACGCCGGTCGCCTGGTAGACCACACCCACGGCGTTGCCTTGGGGGATGTGCACCCCGGCGATGGTCACGTCCTCCGCCGTGAAACGGAAGCTGGTCATCATCACAGAGTGGCGGTAGCGCACGGTCTCCTCGACCACGTCGGCCCACCGGTCCCCGGCCTTGGCGAGCTCGAGCTGGCCGGGGTTCTGGGCCAGCGCCACGATGGCGTACCCGAGCAGGTGGACGGTGGTCTCGTGGCCGGCGACGAGCATGATCCACAGGACGCCGACCAGTTCGTCGGTGGTGAGCTGGTCACCCTCGTCGCGGGCCTGAACCAGGCCGGTGGTGAGGTCGTCGGCCGGTTCGCGCTGCTTGCGCTCCACAAGTGCGTGCAGGAAGGCCTGAAGGTCGTTCTGCGTCGCGAACGCCACCTCCGGCGGAGTGGTGTGCGCCAGCAGCGTGGCGGTCCACTTCCGCAGCCGGAGCCGGTCCTCGGCGGGCACGCCGAACAGCTCGCAGATCACCCACATCGGCAGCGCCTCGGTGAAGGTGGGAACCAGGTCGACGCCGTCACCGGCGGCCGCCACCTCATCCAGTAAGTCGTCGACCATCTGCTGCATCCGCGGCTCCATGGCCTGCACCCGGGCGGGCGTGAACGCCTTGCTGATCAGAGCGCGCAGCCGCCTGTGGTCGCCACCGTCCATGGTGGCCAGGTGGCCGCCCTGAATGATGGCGCGTAGCGGCCAGTCCTCGGGAATCGAGCCGTCGTGCAGCGCGGGCCAGTGCTGGGGATCCCTGAGGAAGGTCTTGTTGTCCCCGGCGAGGATCTCCCGTACCGCCTTGTGGGTCAGGGCCAGGTAGGCGGGCACACCCCCTGGGAACTCCACCTCGACCACGGGAGCGATCTCCCGGAACCGGATGCAGGTGTCGAGCGGGTTTTCGTCCATGACCGGGAAGGAGGGGAGGCTCGTCGTCATTTGACCCCTTTAGTGAAGAACTCGGTAAATGATCAGTAACCACATCACATAGCGGTTGGGGTCTGCAAACAACAGATATCAGTGATCGGTAACGTGATGGTTACCTTGTGTTCGCTCTCGAACTGCCCGCGGTCACGGTTTTCAGCTCGTCCATCGACTCCCGGATGACGTGCGCCCAGTCCGGCCGGCCGGTGTCGCTGATCCAGCGGTCGAACGCGATCCTGAAGACGGCGAGCCCGGCCTCGGCGGCCAGGCTCGCGGCCGGGTCGGTGACGCCACGCAGGCGCAACGCGTCGGCGAGCGCCGAGGCGAGCGAGGCGAGCTTGATCAGCTCACGCTCTCGAAGCTCCGCGTTCGCGGCGATGATGGCGTGGCGCTGCTGGGAGTGTTCGCGGCGCTCCTGAAACCGGGCGCCGGCGGCCTCCAGGGCTGCGGCTATCGCGTCGATCGGCGCCGCGGAACCAGGCGCGTCGGCGACGGCCTGCACGAGGAGCTCCTGCAGTGCGCCCTGGCCCCAGAACAGAACCTCGCGCTTGTCGGCGAAGTGGCGGAAGAACGTTCGCTCCGTGAGCCCCGCCCGCTTGGCGATCTCGGCCACCGTGGTCTGTTCGTACCCGCGTTCGCCGTAGAGCTCCAGTGCCGCCTGCTCAAGTCGGCCGCGCGCGTTCGGCTCCCATCGCCCCATGCCCAGATCATAGTTGATGACAGTGACTGACATGCTTGCTACAGTGATGACAGCAACTGACATCACGTCTCGTCCGGAGGTCTTCTCATGCGCGTTTTCGTCACCGGCGCGTCCGGCTGGATCGGCTCCGCCGTCGTCCCCGAGCTCATCGGCGCGGGCCACCAGGTCACCGGGCTGGCCCGCTCGGACGCCTCGGCCGCCGCCCTCACCGCGGCCGGGGCGCAGGTGCATCGCGGCACGCTTGATGATCTCGACAGCCTGCGGAGTGCGGCTGCCGCGTCGGACGGCGTGATCCACCTCGCGTTCAAGCACGACATCGCTTTCTCGGGAGACTTCCAGGGCGCCGTCGACGCGGATCGGCGCGCTGTCGAGGCTCTCGGCGAGGCACTGGCGGGTTCTGATCGGCCGTTCGTCCTCGCCTCGGGGTTGGTCGGACTCGCACCGGGGCGGGTGGCGACCGAACAGGACGGCCATGGTGCGGGGCAGCCGAGCGGCGGTGCGCGGACTCGGCTCACCACCGCGCAACTGACGCTCGCCCTCGCCTCACGCGGCGTCCGCTCGTCGGTGGTACGACTCCCTCCGACGGTGCACGGCGAAGGAGACAACGGCTTCATGGCGACCCTGGTCGGCATCGCCCGCGACAAGGGCGTCTCCGGCTACCTCGGCGACGGGTCCAACCGCTGGCCCGCCGCGCACCGGCTCGATGCCGCCCACGTGTTCCGCCTGGCGCTGGAGGAGGCCCCGGCGGGATCGGTGCTGCACGTCGTCGCCGACCAGGGCGTGCCGATCCGGACCGTCGCCGAAGTGATCGGCCGGCAGCTCGGCATCCCGGTGGCCGCCATCTCTCCCGAGAACGCGGGCGAGCACTTCGGCTGGCTGGCCGGCTTCCTCGGGGCCGACAGCCCGGCCTCGAGCACGCTGACCCGCGAGCTGCTGGGCTGGCAGCCGACCCACCCCGGGCTCATCGACGACCTCGACAAGGGCCACTACTTCCACCGAAGCTGATTTCCCGATTCAGGGCTAACTAGACAGTTCCAAAAAGGGGACAATAGGTACAAATCACCTAGGCGGTCGGGGGAACGCCAATGGTCGACATCGATGTTCCGATCTGGGCCGCGCGTCTGCGGGTCCTGCGCCGAGGACGGCTGTGGAGTCACCGGGAGCTCGGGAGACGGCTGGCCGACGCGGCGGACGAGACGTCGCGTGATCAGTTGCCCGCACCGGAGACGCTCAGCTCGATGATCCGTCTCTGGGAGAACGGCGAGCGGCGGCCCGACGAGTCGTACGCGGAGTTGCTCTGCCGGGCGTTCGGCGTGGCGGAGGCGGATCTCTTCGTCGGGGACGCGGCCGGCACCACTCTGTGGCACTACCTCACCGGCATTCCGCTGCAGGCGGGGATGTTCACCGCCGAGGAGGAGGAGCGCACCGGCCGGGCGATCGAGGCACCCCAGCGAGCCGATGAGGGAACCGTCCGTTACTTCCAGGCCACCCTCGACGCCTACACGCGGACCGATCTCCGGCCCGCCGACCTGATCCACGTGCTGCGGCCGGTCTTCGCCGGGATCGAGGAGTTCCACCGCGAGGCCGGTCCGCCTGTCCGGCGGGCCTTCCTGATGCTCGCCGCGGAGAACGCGGAGCTGATCAGTCGCATGCACCACGAGGCCGGCGACTCCGACGGGGCGCTGGCGTGGTCGGACGAGGCCATCCGCGACGCGCGTGAAGCGGCGGACGCGCTGCTGGAGGCGTATGCGCTCGCCCAGCGGGGCGGTCTTCGCGACATCAGTGATCCTGGCCGGCTCGTCGACCTCGCCGTCGCCGCCCGCGAACGCGCTCACCTTCCGCCCCGGGTGGACGCCCTGTCGCGGGATCACGAAGCGCAAGGTCACGCCCTCGCCGGGGACGTGGACATGTGCCGTCGCCGCCTGGAGGAGTCGGCGCAGTCGCTGGCGGAACCCGGCGACGAGACGCCCTACCGATTCGACAGTTCCGCCGAAGCGCACAACGCGCTGTGCGCCGGATGCCTCGTCGATCTCGGGCAGGCCGGCGGCGCGATCGAGATCCTGGAACACGAACCGCCGAAGGCGCAGCCGACTTATGTCATCGCGTACGCCATGGCCCGCATGGCCCATGCGTACGCCGACGCCCACGAAAGGGAGCGGTCGGCCGAGACGGCCCGTCAGGCTCTTGCCCTGGCCAGGCGGAGCGGCGCGTCGCGAGCGCTGCGCGAACTCGCCAGAGTCCAGCTTCCTCGCCAGGACACGAGGCACAGACGCATCCTTCTGTAGTCACCTCACAGCTCGGATGCGAGTAATGCGTTCTTTTCTCTTTACTAGCTCCAACCAGTGAATTCCCGGGCTTTGCTGGAAGGGAATGAGGAGTTCTCCGGGGGCGTCGAGAAACACGACCGAGCGTGGCTGCCGTCTGAGACACCTTTCAGGAGGCCGTCATGGCTCGTTCTCGTATCGTCTTCTCGCTCTCACTGGTCGCGGCCATCGCGCTGGTGGCGCTGGTGCTCGGGGTGGTGGGCGGCCGGGCGACGAGCTCGGCCGTACAGGCGGCGGGCGGCGGCGCGGGCGGTGCGGCCAGTGGCAAGAAGATCGACGTGATCATCAAGGCGAGCGACTCCTCGTTCTGGCAGACGATGATCGCCGGGGCCAAGCAGGCGGGTGGGGACTTCGGGCTCAACGTGAGCACCTTCGGCCCGACGTCCGAGACGAACATCGACCAGCAGGTGCAACTGGTGGAGAACTCCATCTCCCGGGGCGCTGACGGGCTGGTCATCGCGCCCAACTCCTCCAGCGCCCTGAACTCGGCGATCGACCGGGCGCGCAAGGCGGGCATCAAGGTCATCACCGTGGACAGCCGCGTGACCACCCCCTCGGAGGGGTTCATCGGCACCGACAACCTCAAGGCCGGAATGCAGGCGGGCAAGCGCATGTGCGAGCTGCTCAAGGCGCGGAACAAGACGAGCGGCAGCGTCATGATCGAGTCTTCCGTGGCCGGCATCCAGTCACTCGTCGACCGGGACGCCGGCTTCAAGCAGGGCATCGCGATCAACTGCCCGCAGGTCAAGGTGACGCTGCAGCGCTTCAACAACAACGACATCAACACCGCGGCCTCCCAGGTCAACGACGCGCTGACCGCCAACCCGGATCTGGCGGGGGTGTTCGCGGACAACAACACCTCAGGTGTCGGCGCGGCTCGGGCGATCCAGGACAACCACGCCGCCGAGACCGTCCCCGTCGTGGCGTTCGACTCCGACCCGCAGGAGAACGCCGCACTGTCCGCCGGCACCATCGACGCGCTGGTGGTGCAGAACCCCTACTTCTTCGGCTACCAGGGTGTCCTGGCCGCCGGGATGGCCACGGTCAAGCGGATCCCGCCGCGTGACATCGATCCTGGGGCGGTCGTGGCCGACAAGGCGAACATGACCGAGCCCGACGTGAAGCAGTTGCTCAACCCGCCGACGATGAAGGCCGAATGATGGCCGATCCCGTCGTCGAGCTGCACGGCGTCTCCAAGGCCTTCGGCCCCGTCCAGGCACTCAGCGACGTCTCGCTCCGGCTGGTCCCCGGCCAGGTGAACTGCCTCGCCGGGGAGAACGGCGCCGGGAAGTCGACCCTCATCCGGGTGCTGACGGGTGCGCTGCGCAGGGACAGCGGCAGCTACGAGATCGACGGCCGGCCGGTCACCACGCCGACCCCGGCATCCGTCCGCGCGGCCGGCGTCCAGGCCGTCTACCAGGAGCTCAGCCTGCTGCCCCACCTGTCGGTCGCGGAGAACCTGTTCATGGGCCGCCTTCCCGCCCGCACCGGGATCATCGCCAGGAGCCGGTTGCAGGCCCGCGCCAGGAAGGCCCTCGACGAGGTCGGCCTGACGGAGCTCAGCCCGCAGGCGATCGTGGAACGGCTCCCGGCGGCCACGCGCCAGCTCGTGGAGATCGCCAAGGTGCTGACCGCGGACTCCGTCAAGGTGATCGTCTTCGACGAGCCGACCACGGCACTCACCGAGGCGGAGTCGGAACGGCTGCTCCAGCACATCCTGCGGCTGCGCGAGCGCGGTATCGCGATGCTCTACGTGACCCACCGGCTTGAGGAGATGTTCGAGATCGGCGACTGGGTGACCGTCCTGCGGGACGGGGGCCTGTCCGAGGCCGGTCCGATCAGCGGGTACGACGAGGACCGGCTGATCACCGCCATGGTCGGCCGGGAGATCAGCTCGCTCTACCCGGAGACCCACCGGCACGCGGGAACGCCCGCGCTGCGGGTCCGGGGGCTGCGCCGGTTCGACGGCTCGCCGAGCATCGACCTCCACGTCGGGGCCGGGGAGATCCTCGGCATCGGAGGGCTGCTGGGGGCGGGACGGAGCGGGTTGCTGCTGTCCATCTTCGGCGCCGCTCCCATCGTGGCCGGTCAGGTGGAGGTCGGGGGGAAGGCGGTGAAACCGTCCGGACCGCGCACGATGATGAACGCCGGGGTTGGGCTCCTCACCGAGGACCGCAAGGTGCTGGGCCTGTTGCCGGAGCTGTCGATCCGGGAGAACGTCACCATCGCGAGCCTGCGCAGCGGCTCTCGCCACGGCCTCCTGCCTGGCCGCGAACAGGCCGAGGAGGCGGACCGGCTGCTCGACAGCCTGCGGCTGAGGGCCGGTTCCTACGACCAGCCGGTGTCGACGCTGTCCGGCGGCAACCAGCAGAAGGTGCTGCTCGCCCGCTGGCTGCTCACCAAACCGAAGGTGCTGATGTTCGACGAGCCCACGAAGGGCATCGACGTCGGGGCCAAGGGCGAGCTCTACACCGTCATCGGTGATCTGGCGGCGAGCGGGCTGGGGATCATCGTGGTCTCGTCGTACCTCCCGGAACTGCTGGGGCTCGCCGACCGCATCCTCGTGCTGCGCGACGGGGCGGTCGCGGGCGAGCTTCCCGGCTCCGCCACCGAGGAGGAGGTGCTCCGCCTGGCGAGCGGCAGCGGAGGCGCCGAGCCGCCGCCCGCCGCGGACGAGGGTCCGGACGGCACGGACGGCGCCCCGTCGCTCGCGGACGAGGTCCCGCCCCCGCGGAGCGCGACTCCACCGACGCCGGACGACCCAGGAGGGGTGAGCCGAGATGCCTAAGTTGATCTGGCGCGAGCCGATCGAGACCACGACGATCACCAACCGGCCACCCGGCGGAGCAGTCGAGGCGGACGACGCGGCGGCACTGGAGACGGTGCCGCAGCCCAGGCAGGCGGCCGAGACGAAGGCCGAGCCGAGGCGACGGGTCATCACGCTGGGCGACATCGCCGGACGGGAGAGCGGCGGGCTCGTCGTGCTGCTCGTGGCGATCGGCGCCCTCACGCTGGCCAGCGACGAGTTCCTCACCGGCAACAACCTGGCCAACCTCGCCCGCCAGGTCGCCATCTTCGGGATCATCGCGGTCGGCCAGCTCCTGGTCATCCTGACCGCCGGGATCGACCTGTCGGTCGGGTCGATTCTCGGCCTGTCCGGCGCCTCCACCGCGCAGTTCCTGGTCGCCGGCGTGCCGATCCTGCCGTCGATCCTGCTCGGTGTCGCGATCGGCACCGTGCTCGGGATCGTCAACGGCCTGCTGGTGACCCGGGCCCTGCTGCCGCCGTTCATCGCGACGCTGGGCATGCTCGGCATCGCCCGCGGACTGGTCCTGGTCACCACCGATGCCCAGACCATTCAGGGCGTACCGGACGCATTCCAGGTCATCGCCAACGGCACGGTCCTGGGGATCCCCAATCTCCTCATCATCGCCGCGGCGATCACCGCCGTGATGTGGTTCGTGCTGGCCCGGACGGTCTTCGGCCGCTACATCTACGCCGTCGGCTCGAACCCGGAGTCGGCCCGCCTCGCGGGCGTCCCCGTGCGAATGGTGACGATCTCGGTCTACATGATCTCGGGTCTGCTCGCCGGTCTCGGCGGGGTGCTGCTCGCCTCCCGCCTGGGAGCGGGCATCCCCACCGCGGGCACCGGTTTCGAGCTCAACGCGATCGCCGCCTGCGTCATCGGCGGCGCGAGCCTGTTCGGCGCGAAGGGCAGTGCGATCGGCGCCGCCACCGGAGCGCTGATCATGGGCGTACTCAACAACGGCGGCAACCTCCTGGCGATCAACGCCTTCTACCTCCAGATCGCCATCGGCGTGCTCATCCTCGTCGCGGTCGGGTTCGACCAGCTCAACACCAGGCGGTCGGCCGCGAGCGGATGACGCGACGCCGTATTTAGGACGGCAGATTTAACGATATTGACATCTCCACAAAACGGACTCTAGGTTATGCGAAACGTTTCGACAACCGTACAGGCCGGTCATCGGCGGCCGAGCTCAGGGCCGGAGTGGAATGCCTTCGATACATGACGTGGCCGAGCGGGCGCAGGTGGCGGTCAGCACCGTTTCCGCCGCGCTCAACGGCACCCGCCCGGTGGCCGCGGCGACCAAGCGGCGTATCGAGCAGGCCGCGGCCGAGCTCGGATACCGCCCGAACCTGCTGGCCCGGGGCCTGCAGAGCAAGCGGACGCGCATCCTGGCGCTGCTGTTCCCCGCCCCGCGCAGCGGGTTCGGGCTCACCGAGATGCAGTTCGCGACCGGCGCCGCCGAGGCGGCCAGCGAGCTGGGCTACCACCTGCTGCTCTCTCCCGAGAACGCGGATCCGATCGAGGAGCTGCGCCACCTCACCGGCTTGGGGCTGGTGGACGGCGTCCTGCTGATGGAGGTGGGCCTCGACGACGAGCGGCCGGCGTTCCTGTCGGCGGCCGGGGTCGCGTTCAGCATGATAGGGCGGACCCGCGAGCCCGGCTCGATCGACTACGCCGACATCGATTTCGCGGCGACGGCCAGGGACGCCGTGGCGCACGTGGCCGGGCTGGGGCATCGCAAGCTGGCCTTCTTCAACCTGTCGACCGACACGTACGCGGCCCAGTACGGGCCCGCGATCCGGGCCGAGATCGAGTTCGCCGAGGCCGCCCGCGCGGCCGGGATCGGTTACGTGGACGACTTCCGCCCGGGCTCGGCCGAGGAGGGGCGGCAGGCGTTCGAGGAGCTGGTCGCCGCGCATCCCGACGTGACGGCGCTGGCCGTGATGGACGATCACGCGGCGGTCGGCGTGATCGCCGCCGTGGCGGCGCGCGACTGGCGGATCCCGGAGGACCTGACGCTGCTGCTGGTGCTGTCGTCGGCGCGGGTCGCCGAGATGTTCCACCCCAGGCTCACCACGCTGGAGCCGCCCAGCGCCGAGCTGGGCCGGCTCGGCGCGCGCATGCTCATCGACCGGCTGCTGGGCGACGGCCCGCCACAGCAGCGGCTCGTACCCTGCCGCCTGGTGGTCGGTGACAGCTCCGCACCCCCACGCGAAGAGAGGACGGCTACGGCATGAGACCGCAGCTGGGGATGCACACGTTGACCGACGGGCGCGGGCTGCTGTTCGGCGGGGACTACAACCCCGAGCAGTGGCCGGAGGAGGTCTGGGCCGAGGACGTCGAGCTGATGAAGGCGGCCGGGGTCAACCTGGTCACCGTCGGTGTGTTCAGCTGGGCGCGGATCGAGCCGGAGCCGGGCGCGCGGGACTTCGGCTGGCTGGACCGGGTGCTCGACCTGCTCGGCTCGGCCGGGATCGCGGTCGACCTGGCCACGCCGACCGCCTCGCCGCCGCCGTGGCTGGGACACCGCTGGCCGGAGACGCTGCCGGTCGACGAGTCGGGGCACCGCCTCTGGTACGGCTCGCGCAACCAGTTCTGCCCGTCGTCGCCGGTCTACCGGGAGCGGGCGCTGGCGATCGTGACCGACTTAGCCGACCGGTACGCCGCCCACCCCGCCCTGGCGCTGTGGCACGTGGGCAACGAGTACGGCCAGATCTGCCACTGCGACGAGTCCGCGGCGGCGTTCCGCACCTGGCTCCAGGACCGCCACGGCGACCTGGACGCGCTCAACGAGGCGTGGGGCACCACGTTCTGGAGCCAGCGCTACAGCGACTGGGCCGAGATCATCCCCCCGCGCCGCGCCCCGTACATGATCAACCCCACGCAGCGGCTCGACTGGCAGCGCTTCTGCTCCGACGCGCTGCTCGCCCACTACCGGGCTGAACGCGACATCCTGCGCGGACGCACCCCCGGCACGCCGGTCACCACGAACTTCATGGGCCTGTTCAAGCCGGTGGACTACTGGTCGTGGGCCGGCGAAGAGGACATCGTCTCCAACGACTGGTACCCCGACCCGGCGGACCCGCTCTCCCCCGCGCGGACGGCGCTCACGCACGACCTGATGCGCGGGCTCGGCCAGGGACGGCCCTGGCTGCTGATGGAGCAGGCCACGAACGGCGTCAACTGGCGCCCGCACAACCTGCCCAAGCCGCCGGGGCAGTTCAGACTCGAATCGTTGCAGGCGGTGGCCCGCGGCGCGGACGGGCTGTGCTACTTCCAGTGGCGGGCCTCGCGCTTCGGCGCCGAGCGCTTCCACGCCGCGATGGTGCCGCACGCGGGCCCGGACACGCGCCTGCACGCCGAGGTCCGCGCGCACGGCCAGGAACTGCGCCAGCTCGCCCCCGTGGCGGGCGAACCGGTGCCGACGCAGGTGGCGATGGTGTTCGACTGGGCGAGTTGGTGGGCGCTGGAGGAGCGCGGCCGGCCCAGCGACCGCCTCAACGCACCGGACCAGCTCCTGAGCTACTACCTGCCGTTCTGGGAACGCGGCGTGAGCGTGGACCTGGTGCCGCCCTCGGCCGAGCTGAGCGGCTATCCGCTGGTCGTGGTGCCGAACCTCTATCTCGTCGGCGATCAGGACGCGGCCGCCTTGACCGCGTACGTACACGGCGGCGGTGTGCTGATGGTCGGGCCGTTCTCCGGGATCGTGGACCCGCGGGCGCACGTGCGTACCGGGCGGTTTCCCGCGCCGCTGCGTGAGGTGCTCGGCGCGTCCGGCGAGGAGTGGCTGCCCGCGCCCGAGGACCGGCCCGTGCGCTGCCGGTGGACCGGCGGCACCGAGCTCGCCGCGCACACACGGACTGGCGGCGCCGAGCTCGCCGCGCACGCATTGACCGGCGGCGCCGAGCTCGCCGCGCACGCATTGACCGGCGGCGCCGAGTTCGCCGCGCACACCTGGACCGAGCTGGTCGCCACAGAGGGTGCCGAGGCGGTGGCCGAGTTCGCCGAGGGCGACCTCGCCGGGCACCCCGCCGTGCTGCGGCACCGCGCCGGGCAGGGCGTCGCCTGGTACGTGGCGACCATGCCCGAGCCGGTCGCGCTCGGCGCGCTGGCCGGGCGGCTGCTGGCCGACGCGGGCGTGCGCGGGGTCCTGCCCGACCTGCCGCCGGGCGTCGAGGCGGTCCGCCGTGGCGACGTCCTGTTCCTGCTCAACCACGGCACCGCCACGGTACGGGTGCCGATCCCGCACGCGGCCGATGACCTGCTGACCGGATCCCCCGCGACGGGCCACGTCACGCTCACGCCACGTGCGGTCGCCGCGCTGCGCCCCCGAGTTCAACCCCACTTTGGAGATCCCCTTGCGTAGAAGAACGTTCCTCGCCTCGTCGGCCGCCACGCTGCTCCTGGCCGGTTGCGGCACCGACGACTCCGGCTCCGACGCCGTCGCCCCGGCTCCCTCCCCCGTCGCCGGGGACGAGAACGCCGCGGCCTCCCTCGTCTTCTGGAGCTGGGCGGAGAACATCCAGCGCGTCGTCGACCTCTGGAACAAGAAGAACCCCACCCAGCAGGTCACCCTCAGCGGCCAGGCCGCCAGCGACGAGCTGATCGCCAAGTTCCTGACCGCGGTCAAGGCGGGCAACGCACCCGACGTCCTTCAGGCGGAGTACCAGTCGCTGCCGACCCTGATCACCAACAACGCCCTTCAGGACCTGACCAACGTGATCACACCGGTCAAGTCCGCCTTCCCCGAAGGCACCTGGAACCTGACCTCCTTCGGCGGCGCCACCTACGCGGTGCCCGCGGACGTCGGCCCGATGATGCTCTTCTACCGCGCGGACCTCTTCGAGACGCTGGGCCTTACGGTGCCGAAGACCTGGGAGGAGTTCGGCGCGCTCGCCGAGACGGTCCGGCAGAAGGACGCCAAGCGCTACCTGACCACGTTCTCTCCCGGCGACGCCGGCTGGGTGGCCGGGTTCGCCCAGCAGGCCGGGGCCAACTGGTGGTCCAACGAGAAGGAGGCGTGGAAGGTCGCCATCGACGACCCCGCCACCCGCAAGGTGCTGGGCTTCTGGGGCGGGCTGGTCAACTCGGGCGCGGTGCTCGGCGACCCGATGTACACACCGCAGTGGAACAGCCAGATGAACGACGGCACCATCATCGCCTGGCCCAGCGCGGTCTGGGGCTCCGGCGTCCTGGCGGGCGTCGCCCCCTCCAGCAAGGGCAAGTGGAAGATGGCCCCGCTGCCGCAGTGGAGCGCGAGCGAGAACGTCACCGGCTTCTGGGGCGGCTCGTCCACCGCGGTGAGCGCGACCTCCAAGCAGAAGGCGCCGGCGGCGAAGTTCGCCAGGTGGCTGAGCACCGACCCCGAGGCACTGAAGGTGCTCGTCGAGATCGGTCTCTATCCGGCCGCCACGCTCGGCCAGACCTCCGGCGGGCTGGACGCCGCGCCCGCGTACATGACCGGCCAGCCCGACTACTACGAGTCGGCCTCGAAGATCTCGAAGACAGCGCGCGGCTTCGACAGCTGGGGGCCGAACACCAACGTCTCCTACGGCCAGTTCGAGGACAAGCTGCCGACCGCGGTCAAGAACAAGGCCGACCTGGCGGCCGTGGCCACGCAGGTGCAGCAGGCGAGCGTCGCCGACCTGAAGAAGCAGGGTTACCAGGTCGTCGGCGGATGACCGGAAAGCAGAAGCGGGCGCCGTACCTGATGGCGGCGCCGGCCGTCATCCTGTTCACGGTCTTCATCGTGGTGCCGATCGGGTACGCCATCTGGCTGAGCCTGCACGCCATGCGGGTGCGGGGCGCCGGGTTCGGCATCCGGACCGAGGTGTTCATCGGCCTGGAGAACTACCTGGAGGCGATCCAGGACTCGGCGCTGTACGAGGCGATGCAGCGCATGCTCGGCTACGGCGTGATCATGGTGCCCGCCACCATGGGCCTGGCCCTGCTGTTCGCGCTGCTGCTGGACGCGCCCAGGGTCGGGGGCAAGCGCGCCTCGCGGATCACGATCTTCCTGCCGTACGCGGTGCCGGGCGTCATCGCCAGCCTGCTGTGGGGGTTCATCTACCTGCCGGCGGTCAGCCCGATCAGCGCCGCCCTGGAGGGGGCCGGCCTGCCGGCGGCGGACTTCTTCGGCGACGTGTCGATCTTCTTCTCGGTGGCCAACATCGCCGTGTGGGGGTCGGTCGGGTTCAACATGGTGGTGCTCTACACCACGCTGCGGGCCATCCCCAAGGAGCTGTACGAGGCCGCCCGCATCGACGGCGCCGGTGAATGGCGGATCGCGCTGCGGATCAAGGTGCCGCTCCTGCGCCCGGCGCTCACCATGACCTCGGTCTTCACCCTGATCGGCATGCTGCAGGTCTTCAGCGAACCGGCCACACTGCGGCCGATGACCAACGCCATCAGCCAGGACTGGGTGCCCCTGATGCGGATCTACCAGCAGGCGTTCGTGGACAACGACATCTACCTGGGCGCGGCCAGTTCGGTGCTGCTGGCCGGCGCGACGGTGCTGCTGTCGCTGGGCGCGCTGGCCGTCTTCAGGACCCGTAGCGCGAGGAGCGATCGATGAGAGCGCCTACCAAGATCGTGCCCACGCTGATCCTGGCGCTCGGCGGCGTGTACGCCCTGCTGCCCCTGCTGTGGGTGATGATCGCGGCGACGAAGGGCCCGGAGGAGCTGTTCACCACGTTCTCCGGCTGGCCCAGCTTCAACGGCGGCTTCACCGGGAACATCGCCGCATTGAGCGAGTACGGCAACGGGCGGTTCTGGCTGTGGATGCTCAACAGCCTCATCTACGCCGGCGGCGGCGCGTTCCTGACCGTGGTCGTGTCGGCCGCGTGCGGGTACGCCCTGGCCAAGTTCCGCTTCGCCGGGCAGCGGCTGATCTTCGGGGCGCTGCTGGCCGGCGTGCTAGTGCCGCAGATCACCCTGGCCATCCCGCAGTACCTGCTGCTGTCGGACATGGGGCTGGTCGGCACCTACTGGTCGGTCATCCTGCCCAGCGTCATCAGCCCGTACAGCATCTACCTGTGCCGCATCTACGCCGCCGCGGCCGTGCCGGACGAGATCCTCGAGGCCGGCCGGATGGACGGGGCAGGCGAGTTCCGGCTGTTGTGGTCGGTCGGCGTGCCGATCATGACGCCGGGGCTGGTGACGGTGTTCCTGCTGCAGTTCATCGGCATCTGGAACAACTTCCTGCTGCCGTACATCATGCTGGCGAACGACAACCGCTTCCCGCTCACCGTGGGGCTCTACTCGCTGCTCAACCGGGGCGCCTCGCAGCCGGCCCTGTACAGCCTGGTGATCAGTGGCTCGCTGCTGTCGATCATCCCGATCATCGCGTTGTTCCTGTTCCTGCAGCGGTTCTGGCGGCTCGATCTCGTGGCCGGCAGCGTCAAGGGCTAACCCCCGGGAAACGGCCCTCCCCCGGGAAACGGCCCTCCAGCCCACTCACGAACGGATTGTCATGAAGTTCAAAGACGGCTATTGGCGGATGCGTCCCGGGATGCGGGGCGACTACGCCACCGCGGCCCACGACGTGACCGCGGACGCCGCCTCGCTGCGGGTGCTGGCACCGACGCGGCCGATCACCCGTCGCGGCAACACCATCGACGGGCCGGTCCTGCGGGTGGACCTGTCGTCCCCCATGCCGGACGTGATCAGGGTCCGTACGGTGCACCTCGCCGGGTCCGTACCGGCCGCGCCGGTTTTCCAGGTACGGGACGAGGCGCCCGCGGTGAAGATCGCCGTGGACGGCGAGGAGGCGAGCCTGACCAGCGGCGCCCTGACCGTCAAGGTGCGCAGGGACCTGCCGTGGGAGATGTCCTTCAGCGCGGACGGGCGGGAGCTGACCCGCAGCGCCGGCAAGAGCCTGGGCGTCATGCACGACGCCGACGAACGGCACTTCATGGTCGAGCAACTGCGGCTGAGCGCCGGGGAGCTGGTGTACGGGCTGGGCGAGCGGTTCGGCCCGCTGGTGCGCAACGGGCAGTCGGTCGACATCTGGAACGACGACGGCGGCACCAGCAGCGAGATGGCCTACAAGAACATCCCCTTCTACCTCACCAACCGCGGTTACGGGGTGTTCGTCAACCATCCCGGGCGGGTCTCGTTCGAGGTCGGCTCGGAGACGGTGTCGCGGGTGCAGTTCAGCACCGAGAGCCACGACCTGGAATACCTGATCATTCACGGGCCGACGCCCGCCGAGATCCTGCGCCGGTACACGGCGCTGACCGGCCGGCCGGCGCTGCCGCCCGCGTGGTCGTTCGGGCTGTGGCTGTCCACGTCGTTCACGACCGACTACGACGAGGCCACGGTGGCGTCGTTCGTGGACGGGATGGCCGAGCGGGGGCTGCCGCTGAGTGTGTTCCATTTCGACTGCTTCTGGATGCGGCAGTTCCGATGGTGTGACTTCGAGTGGGATCCCGAGGTGTTCCCGGATCCGGCGGGGATGATCGCCCGGCTCAAGGAGCGCGGGCTGCGGGTCTGCCTGTGGCTCAATCCGTACGTCGGGCAGGCGTCCGCGCTGTTCGACGAGGGGGCGGCGGCCGGTCACCTGCTGCGCCGCCCGGACGGCCGCGTCTGGCAGGACGACCACTGGCAGGCGGGGCGGGCGGTGGTGGACTTCACCTCCCCGGCCGCCCGCGAATGGTACGCGGACAAGCTGCGCGGGCTGCTCGACATGGGGGTGGACGCGTTCAAGACCGACTTCGGCGAGCGCGTCCCCACCGACGTGGTCTACGCCGACGGCTCGGACCCCGAGCGGATGCACAACTACTACAGCCTGCTCTACAACCAGACCGTGCACGACGTACTGGCCGAGCGGCGCGGCGCGGGCGAGGCCGTGCTGTTCGCGCGGGCGGCCACGGTCGGCGGGCAGCGGCTGCCGGTGCACTGGGGCGGCGACTGCGAGTCGACGTTCGAGGCGATGGCGGAGAGCCTGCGCGGCGGGCTGTCGCTGGGCCTGGCCGGGTTCGGGTTCTGGAGCCACGACATCGGCGGGTTCGAGGGGCGGCCGGATCCGGCGGTCTTCAAGCGGTGGGTCGCCTTCGGGCTGCTGTCGTCGCACAGCCGGTTGCACGGGAGCGGGTCGTACCGGGTGCCGTGGCTGTTCGACGAGGAGTCGGTCGACGTGCTGCGCTCCTTCACCGAACTGAAGCTGCGGCTGATGCCCTATCTGTACGGAGTCGCCGTCCAGGCCGTTCATGAGGGCCTGCCGATGATGCGGGCGATGCACCTGGAGTTCCCCGGTGACCGGGCCTGCGACCACCTGGACGCCCAGTACATGCTCGGGCCCGATCTGCTGGTGGCCCCGGTGCTGTCGGCGGATGGTGATATTTCCTACTACGTCCCCGAGGGCGTGTGGACCCGGCTGCTCGACGGCGCGACCGTCATCGGGCCCGGCTGGCGTACCGAGCGGCACGGGTTCGACAGCCTGCCGCTGCTGGTGCGGCCGGGAGCGGTGCTGGCGACGGGCGCCCGCGCGGACCGGCCCGACTACGACTACGCCGACGGCGTCACCCTGACCGCCTACCAGCTCGCCGACGGCGCGTCCTGTACCGTCACCGTGCCCGCCGTGGACGGCGGCGCCGGGGCCGTGTTCGAGGTGTCCCGCTCGGGCGACCGCGTCCACGCCCGCCGCGTCCAGGGCACGGCCGCCCCCTGGAACCTGCGGTACGCGGGCGTCCACGGCGCTGCGGCCTCCGACCACATAGAGATCACCCTCAGCTCGAAGGAGTGACATGCCCACCTTCCCCGAGAACTTCCTGTGGGGCACCGCCACCGCCGCCTACCAGGTTGAAGGCGCCTGGGACGAGGACGGCCGCGGCCCCTCCATCTGGGACACCTTCTCCCACACGCCCGGTCTGGTGACCAACGGCGACACCGGCGACCTGGCGTGCGACCACTACCACCGGCTGGAGGAGGACCTGGACCTCCTCGCCGGCCTGGGTGTCGGCGCCTACCGGTTCTCGATCTCCTGGCCGCGCGTGCAGCCGGGCGGTCGCGGGGCCGTCAACCGGCCCGGCCTCGACTTCTACGCGCGCCTGGTCGACGGCCTGCTGGCCAGGGACATCGCCCCGGTGGCCACCCTCTACCACTGGGACCTGCCGCAGGAGCTGGAGGACGCGGGCGGCTGGCCGCATCGCGACACCGCGCTGCGCTTCGCCGACTACGCCAAGCTCATGGGCGAGGCGCTCGGCGACCGCGTCCACACCTGGATCACCCTGAACGAGCCGTGGTGCTCGGCCTATCTCGGCTACGCCTCCGGCGTGCACGCGCCGGCCAGGACCGACCCCGCCGCCGCCCTGGCCGCCGTGCACCACCTGAACCTCGGCCACGGCCTGGCCGTCCAGGCCCTGCGCTCGGTCTCCGACCCGGCCGCGCGGATGTCGGTCACGCTCAACCTGCACCAGGTGCGTGGTGTGTCCGAGCGCGACGCCGACGCGGTACGGCGCGCGGACGGGCTGGCCAACCGGGCCTTCCTCGGCCCGATGCTGGAGGGCGCCTACCCGCGCGACCTCATCGCCGACACCGCCTCGGTGACCGACTGGTCGTTCGTCCACGACGGCGACGAGGCCGCCGCGTGCGCGCCGCTGGACATGCTCGGCGTCAACTACTACAACCCCGTCCTGGTACGCCAGTGGGACGGGGTCAGTTCACGGGAGACCGCCGACGGCCACGCCGACGGCGCCGCCTCCCCGTGGATCGCCTGCGAGGACATCGAGTTCGTCCGCCAGCCCGGCCCGTACACCGAGATGGGCTGGAACATCGACGAGACCGGCCTGACCGAGCTGCTCCTGCGCCTGCACCGCGACCACCCCGGCCTGCCCATGATGATCACCGAGAACGGCGCGGCGTTCGCCGACGTCGTGGACGGCGACGGCCGGATCAGGGACGAGCGGCGCATCGACTACCTGCACCGCCACCTGACGGCCGTCACCGAGGCCATCGCCGGTGGGGCCGACGTGCGTGGGTACTTCGTGTGGTCGCTGATGGACAACTTCGAGTGGGCGCACGGCTACGCCAAGCGGTTCGGCATCGTCCGCGTGGACCGCGACACGATGGAGCGCACCTGGAAGGACAGCGCGTACTGGTACCGCGACGTGGTCGCCTCAGGCGAGCTGCCGGTGAGCTGAGCCCGGTCAGAGCACCTCTTTATCGGGCGAAGGGACGCTGAGCGCGAGGATGGCGGTGTCGTCGTCCAGACCGGCGCCGAAGCCTTCGAGCAGGCCGGCCAGGGCGGCGACGGCCGCGCTCGCGGTGGTGGGGGCGAGGCGCGTGGCGAAGGCACGCAGGGCTTCGTCTCCGTAGCGGCCGTCGGGGGTGCCGGTGGTGCCGGTACGGGCCTCGGTCAAACCGTCGGTGTACAGCAGCAGCGTGTCACCCGGTCCCAGGTGGATCACTCTGGAGGTGAACGTGGCGCTGGGCAGGATGCCGATGAGCAGGCCGTTCGGGGTGGTCTGGTAGTCGGCGGTGCCGTCGGCGCGCAGCAGCAGGCACGGAGGGTGGCCGCCGCTGGCCAGCGTGATGGAGAAGCCGTCGCCGTCGGGGGCGAGAATGCCGAAGATCGCGGTGCAGTAGCGGGGGTCGTCAGCGTGGTATTCCTGGTGCAGGGCGGTGTTGAGAGTGTCCAGTACGGTCACCGGGTCGGAGTCGTAGACCGCGGCCGCGCGCAGGGTGTAGCGGATCAACGAGGTCACCGTCGCGGCCCCAGCGCCTTTGCCGCACACATCCCCCAGGAAGAAGCCCCACCGCTCGGATGCCAGCGGGAACAGGTCGTAGAAGTCGCCGCCGACCTCGTCTCGGGAGGCGACGTGGTAGTGGGCGGCGGCCCGCAGGCCGGGCACCTGCGGCAGCGAGGACGGCAACAGGCTGTGCTGCAGGGTCCTGACCAGCCGTTGGAGCCGTTCGCGGTCCAGCTCGGCCTCCTGACGGGCCCGCAGCAGCTCGCGTTCGTAGGCGCGGCGGTCGGAGGCGTCGAAGATCGTGGTGCGGATGAGCTGGGGCCGTCCGTCGGCGCCGGGCTTGACCTTGGAGGTGACCAGCACCGGCAGTCTGCTGCCGTCGGCGGTCCGCAGCTCCAGGGCCACGCCGCCGATCTCGCCCTGCATCCTCAGCAGCGGCGCGAAATGGGTCTCGTGGTACAACCGGCCGCCGACGGTGAGCAGGTCGGAGAAGGTTCGGCGGCCGACGAGGTCCTCGCGGGCGTAGCCGAGCCAGCCCAGCAGCGTGGCGTTGACCTTGGCGATCTGGCCGTCCAGGAGCGTGGACAGGTAACCGCAGGGCGCGTTCTCGTACAGGTCTTCGGCGCTGTCCTCCAGCAGCGAGGGGAACACCACCACCTCCCTCCGATCGCCGGGTCCGGGCGCGTTCATCACCGAGCGGCGAAGGAGGCGATCGCCTCGATCGTGACCTCCGGGGCGCTGAGCTGCGGGCAGTGACCGGTCGCGGGCAGCGTGACGAGCCGGCTCCCCTCGATCTGGGCATGGACGAACGCGCCGACCTCGCGGGGCGCGATCACGTCCGCCACGCACTCGACCACCAGCGTCGGCACACTCACCTTGGCCAGCTCGGCCCGGTGATCCGACAGGAACGTCAGCCGGGCGAACGCCCGCGCGATCAGCGGATCGGTACGGCAGAAGCTGTTGGCCAGCTCCGCACCCAGCTCGGGACGGTCCGGATTGCCCATGATCACCGGCGCCATCGCCGCGGACCAGCCCAGATAGTTGCTGTCCAGCGACTCCAGCAGCTCGTCGATGTCGTCCCGGCTGAACCCGCCCCGGTAACCCTCGTCGTCGATGTAGCAGGGCGAGGGGACCAGCAGCACCAGCTTGGCGAACCGCTGCGGCTCCTGGATCGCGGCCAGCACGCCCATCATCGCGCTGACCGAGTGGCCGACGAAGACCACGTCCGAAAGGTCCAGCTCCCGGCAGATCCGCAGGATGTCGTCGGCGTAGTCGTCCAGCGTGGCGTAGCGCTCCGGCCCCCAGGCCGACAGATCGGACCGGCCCGCCCCCACGTGATCGAACAGCACCACCCGGAAATCACGGGCCAGCGCCGGCGCCACCAGACGCCACAGGTTCTGATCACAGCCGAACCCGTGGGACAACATCACCGTCGGCCCGTCCGTACGGCCGCTCACCACCACATGGTTCCTGGCTCCGATATCCCCCATAACGGTCACCCTTCCGCCGGCAGCAGGAACAGGAGAACACTCGCTGGAAACTCTTTGCCCCCAGCAGTGACTTTTCACATCAAAACCGGGGGCAAGTTACGGTCCCTGACTATCTACCGCAGTTAAGCCGGGAAATCCTTGGGATTGATGGAACTGGTCCGCGCGTTGCCTCCCCTGACCGGATTGAGGGTCAGGGTCCAGACGCGCGCCGAGGTAGCGGTCGTGGTGAACTTCAGCCGATCGTTGAAACGCTGGTAAACGGCGCTCCGGCTGAACCGGCCCTTCGACGTGCTGAACCGGGAGCCGGTGGTGAAGTAGACCCGGTACGTCCCGTCCCTGACGTCCTTGACGCTAGCAGTGGATCTGGCGCGAACGTAGATGCTGACCGCCTTGGTCTTGCCCTTGACCAGCGTGACGACGCCGTCCCTCGACGTGCCGTTCTTGATCTTGAGAGTCCCCAGCCCGCCACCGAGGCCGTGGTAAAGGATCTTGCCGTTACTCGGGCGCGCCACGGCGGCCGTCTGCACCACCGAAACGACGGTACGCTCGCCGGCCACTGCGGCAGCGGGGGCAGCGCCCAGCAGCCCACCGGCCAGCGCGACGGCCGCGACGACACCGGCGCGTAACGGAGTTCCTTCGAGAAGTCTCTTCACAGTGAACATCTCCTTGGGAGGCGTACGGTCAGACCGAACATAGAAGAACCCGGCCCGATCGCCTAGGTGCGTCCGTGCGGTGAATCAGCCGCCCAAAGCCTTTAGCGTGACAGCGCCGCCGGGGTCGCGGTCCGTGCTCACCGGTACCAGAGCGACCTCATCCACCCCGGCCTCGGCATAAGCGGGCAACCGCGCGCCGACCGTATCCACATCGCCGAGCAGCGCGACCGAGGCGACCAGCTCATCAGGCACGGCGGCGAGCAACTCCCGCGGATGCGGCCGGGTACGCGCGAATTCGACGACGTCGGCAAACCCGGCCTCGGCGAACATTTCGCCGTACCCCGGAGCGGGCAGATACCCGACGACGGCCCGGCGGATCCGATCGATGGCCTCGCGGTCGGGGTCCACCGCAGCGGTGACCCAGGCGGTCACGGACGTGGCCGGGTTCACCGCACGCAACTGAGCGACCAGCCGCCCGGCAGAGGCGGGCGTGATCAGGTTGAGCACCATGCGATCGGCCAAGGCGGCGGTCCGGACGGCCGTCGGCCCGAAGGCCGCGACGGACAGCCGCGACCGCGGGGCGGGCAGGCGGAGCCGGTAGCCGCTGCTCGCCACGGACGAGCCGGCGAAGTCGGAGCGCTCGCCGTCCAGCAACGGGCGGAGGGCCTCGACGGCCTCACGCAACGCGGTCGCGGATCGAGCGCGCGACCGCCCGTGCCACCCCTCCACGACGAGCGGGCTGGAGGTGCCCACGGCGACATCCACCTGCCGCCCGGTCAGCCCGGCGACCGAGGCCGCCCCCATGGCGATCATCATCGGATCGCGTACGGCCACCGCCAGCGGCCCGATGGTGAGCCGGATCCGCGTGGTGGCCAGCCCGATGGCGGTGGCCAGCGCGAAGGCGTCGTACGTGGCCATCTCCCCGATCCACAGCGACGGATAGCCCAATTCGTCAGCGGCCCGGGCCGTCAGCAGGGCCTCCTCCGCGGGCCGGTCCTGCCACAACCCAAGAGACACGCTGAGCGAAGGGCTCACCGCAGTTGCTCCGCCCGTACCCAGGTGGCGTGGAAGCCGAGCGGGACCCGCTGCGGCAGCAGCACCCGGGCGATCGGACCGTCCGAGAGCCGGGCGGCGTGCAGGACCTGCACCTCGGAGCGGCCTTCCCGCTCGTCGGTGACGAAGCTGACCAGGTAGCCGTCGTCCTCGGCGGTCGAGCCGTCGCGCGGGGCGAAGGGCGCCTCGCTGCCGTATCGGCCGGGGCCGTAGCGGTAGGTCTCCTTGGCGCCGGTGACGTTGTCGTAGCGGACCAGGCCGTCGAAGAGATTGGTCTCGGCGTCGGCGACGGTGACGTTGTAGGCGTACCGCGTGGGGTATCCGGTGGAGCGCGCGTCGATCGAGGGGAACTCGGTGTTCTGGTCGGCGTCCACGTACCCCTCCGACGTGCGTCCCGTCCGCAGGTCGAAGCGGTAGCGGTACATCCGCGCGTCGAGCTTGAGATAGGAGATCATCCGCGCCAGCGGCGAGCCGGTCGTGGAAGGCGTCGGGCGCGAGACCCGGCAGACGTCCAGGGTGATCTCATCGCCCTCCTCCCAGGCGTTGACGACGTGGTAGATGTAGCACGGCTTCGCCTCGAACCAGCGGATCTCGTCCGCCCGACCGCGCCGCGGGATCACACCGAAGCGCGCGGGCAGCTCCCGGTCGAAGGTCAGCTTGTAGCGCCCCTGCCGGGCGGCGTCGGGGTCCTGGTAGAGCGGCAGGTCCATGAGGATCGCGTGGTCGCGCGTGATCGCCATGTCGTGCGGCAGCCGCGCCCCCGGCAGGTCCAGCTCCACGCAGTGCTCCACGCCGCCACCGGGTCCGACCACGCCGTAGCGCAGGTACGGCGGGCGCGGCCCGTAGTCGAACCAGAACAGCTCACCGGTGCGCTCGTCCACCTTGGGATGCGCCATGAAGTCACCGTTGAGCGTGTCGAGGAAGGTGCCGGCGCCGAGCGTCTCCAGTGAGAGCGGGTCCAGACTGTACGGCGCGCCGCACAGATACCACGAGGCCAGCACCTTGCCCCGATGGAAGATCACATCGGTGTTGGCCGTGTCCTTGAAGGGCAGGCCGCGCGCGTTGCCGAACGGGTTGCCCTTCGGGTTCTCCATCACGCCGGTCCAGAGCGCCTGGCCGGCGGCGGACTCGGCCTCGAAGGCCCTGGTACGCACCCAGCGGTTGCGGTAGCGGGCCCGGCCGTTCTCGAAGTGCACGGCGTGCACCATGCCGTCGCCGTCGAACCAGTGGTAGCGCCCCTTGACCGGGAAGCGGGCGTTGGGCCCGTTGCGCAGGTAGACGCCGTTGAGGTCCGCGGGGATCTGCCCGATCACCGTGAGCTCGTCCGCGGTGACCTCGTCCTGGACCGGTGCGTAGATGCCCAGCAGGTACGGGTTTAACTCGCCGGATTCATCCGCCATCACGATACTTTCGGCCATATCTGGAAGCTACGATAAGCGAAGTCAGGAGTCAATTGACGGCGTATTGTTGGGGCCATCACCCCCACGGGAGTCGCGATGACGCATTCCGCCGACCGGATCGCCCGCTACACCGCCAAGGGCTGGTGGACCGGTGACACGATTGACCAGCTCCTCACGACGCAGGTGGCAGCCCGGCCGGGCGACACAGCGATCGTGGACCCCCTCAACAAGCTCGACGGTCCGGTGAAGCGGCTGACCTGGAGGCAGCTCGGCGCAGAGGTGGACCGGGTCGCCGGCGTGCTGCGCGCGCGTGGGATCGGCCCCGGCGACGTGGTGGCCGTACAGCTGCCCAACAGCGTCGAGCTGGCGGTGAGCTTCCTGGCGATCGTCCGGCTCGGCGCGACCGTCACGCCCTTCCCCGTGCAGTACCGCGAGTACGAGCTGGCCCAGTTGCTGCCCCTGTCCGGCGCCGGGCTGCTCATCACCGGCCGGGAGTCCAGAGCGCCGGAGGGCACGCCCACGCTGTCGTGGCCGGGCGACCTGGAGGGCGTGACCGGCGCCGAGGCGCCGCAGCGGGTGGCCGACCCCGCCGAGCGGGTGACGATCTGCTGGACCTCCGGCACCGAGGCCACTCCCAAGGGCGTGCCGAGGTGCCACTACGACTGGCTCGCGGTCGAGGCGATCTGCACGGCGGCGCCCGCGCTCACCGGCCAGGACGTGATCCTCAACCCCTTCCCGATGGTGAACATGGCCGGGATCGGCGGCGTCTTCCTGCCATGGCTGCGGGTCGGCGCGGTGCTGGTCCAGCACCACCCCTTCGACCTGCCCACCTACCTGGCCCAGATCGCGGCCGAGCGGGTCACCTACACCCTGGCCCCGCCCGCGCTGCTCACCCTGCTGCTGCACCAGGAGGCGATCCTCGCCAAGGCCGACATCTCCTCGCTCACCCGCATCGGCTCGGGCTCCGTCCCGCTGCCACCGCCGATGGTGCGCGGCTGGCAGGACCGGCACGGCATCGCGATCATCAACTTCTTCGGCTCCAACGAGGGCATCGCCCTGCTGTCGGACCCCGCGCACATGCCCGACCCGGAGGTACGCGCCCGCTTCTTCCCCCGCCCCGGAGCGCCAGGAGCGCCGGAGTTACTCGACCCCGTGCGCACCAAGCTGGTCACTCCGGGCGGGGAGGAGATCACCGAGCCGGGGATCCCCGGCGAGCTGCGGCTGACCGGTCCCACGGTCTTCGCGGGCTACCTGCCCGGCACGGCCGAGGCGGACCCGTTCGACGAGGACGGCTACCTCAAGACCGGCGACATCTTCGAGATCGCCGGCGACCGGGGCCAGTACCTGCGCTATGTCGACCGCGCCAGGGACATCATCATCCGCGGCGGCATGAACATCGCCCCCGCCGAGCTGGAAGCCCTGCTCGCCGGGCACCCTTCGGTCGCCGAGGCGGCGGTCGCCGGCTACCCCGACGACGTGCTCGGCGAGAAGGTCTGCGCGGTCGTGGTCCCCGTCTCCAACGGGGAGATCGACCTCGAGTCGGTCGTCGCCTTCCTCAGGGACAAGGGCATCGCCTCGTACAAGCTCCCGGAGCGGCTGGAGATCGTCGAGGCACTGCCCCGGAACCCCGTCGGCAAGGTGCTCAAGAGGGAGTTGAAGCTGTGATCCGCGCCCGCTCGGGGATGACGAAGTGCACCTCCGTACGGTTGAGCGCCTGCCCGCACGACCGGCACCGTAGATGCGGGCGGAACGGCTGACCGCACGCGCGATGGGTGACGCGCAGGTCGGTGTCCGGCGGGCCGGTGTACCACGTCTGCGCCCAGTCGACGATGAACGCGAAGACCCCGAAGAAGTCCAGGCCCTTGTCGGTCAGCCGGTACCGGGGCCGCGTCCCGGGCTCTTCCACGGCCAGCACTCCCAGCTCCGTGAAGAGACGCAGCCGGTTGGACAGCACCGACGGGGCCACGCCGAGCTCCGCCTGGAAGTCGGCGAAGCGCCGCGTACCGAGGAAGGCGGCCGCGAGGATCACCGTGCTCCAGCGGTCGCCCAGCAGCTCGAACGTCTCGGGGAAGTACGACAGCGGATCGCGCTCGCCATCACCACGAACGGTTCTGCGGTGATGGCGCGGCACCGTCACCTGGGCGAAGGTGGCCGCGCCCCGCACGGTCCCGGTGTCACGGGCGGCGACCGGCGCCTGGCCACAGCTCGCACAGCCCAGCTCCACGTCGGTACGGTTGCCGCACGTGTCGTGCGTCAACTCCGGCAGCCCTTGGCGGCGCGGCACCCACCTGCGTTCCCATGACCAGATCTCCACCAGCATCGGCCACAGCTCGACCGCGCGCTCGGTCAGGAGGTATTCGGTGCGGGTACGGCCTTGCTCACGGTAGGGGACCGGCCGCAGCAGCTCCCCCGCGACCAGCTCCTTGAGCCGGTTGGCCAGCACCGACTCGGACATGCCCAGCTCGTCCCGCCAGTCGGCGAAGCGCCGGACGTGCAGGAGGAAGGCCCGCTGCAGGATCAGCAAGGTCCACTGGTCACTGATCGCCAGCAGCGCCTGCCCGATCGCGCTGGGCCGCTCCGCTCCCGCCACCCGTTCCTCGCCTTTCTGCTACTTCAACGATAAAAGCTATCCGAGCGCCTCGGCCCGGCGCTTCGTTCTCCTCAACGACCACCTCCGTTCACAACCGCCCCATAGATTTCGAGACCATGGGATTCAATGACCTGTCCCGGCGGTCCCTGCTCGCCGGTGCGCTGTCCGGGGTCGGGCTCACCGTATTGGGCGGTACCGCCGCCCAAGCGGCGGCTCGGCCAGCCGGCCGGGTACTGATCGCCACGAACGAGCCGTGGGGCACCTATCACGCGGCACCACTGCTGCCCGAGGCGCGGCGCCTGGGATGGGAGGTCGTGCAGCTGGTGCCCGACCGATCGGGGATAAAGCCGGGTGATCCAGTCCCGGTCGCGACACCTGACGAGAACCCGCGCGGCGACCTGCTCGTGGTGACCGGCGCCGGGGACTGGCCCGCCGACTGCGCCGCGCGGCTGCGCCACCTGCCGCTGGTCGCCGGCTCGCTGGCCTACCAACTGCCCGTCGAGGCGCCCCGCGCGAAGGAGTTCCGCGAGCGGCTTCGGGCGATCACCGCGTCGTCGCCGGCCGAGGCGAAGGTGTTCGACGACTACCTGGGCACGCGCCGCCCGATCACGGTCGTGGGCACGCCGCAGACCGACGACCTGCCCAGGCATGTTCCGGAGGAGGGCACCGTACTGGTGCTCACCAGCGTGACCAAGTCCAGCGGCACCGGCGGTTCCGCCCCCGGCACGGACCTGCTGCTCGCCGCCGCGGAACGTCTCGCGGCGGCCGGCAAGCACATCCTGGTCGGGCTGCACCCGCGCGAGGACCGCTCGCTGTGGGAACGGTACGAGATCAGCGCGGTCCCGTCGGTCCAGGCGTCGGCACGGGCCGAAGCCGCCATCGGCATACCCGGGACCGTTTTCCCGGTCGTCGCCGCGGTGGGCGTCCCGCTGGTCGGCTGCACGGACCCGCGCCTGCAGATCCCCGATTACCTGTTGAGCGTCTGCACGCACACGATCAGCTCCGCGGACGACGCGGTGACCGCCGTGGAAACGGCCGAACCCGTCTCGCGAGAGGTGCTCTACGAGGCGGTCGGCCCGATAGGCGGCTCCGCCAGACGCCTGTTCAAGGTGTGGCGAAAGGCCGGCTTCCGGGCCCACGCCGCAGCGTGAGCGTGTACCGGAACCGGCCGAGCCGGGCCCAGACGATGGCTCCTGTCACCAGCAGAACCTCCACCATAAAAACGAACAAGGCGGGGATGCATTGAATACATCCCCGCCTTGTTCGTTCAGTTCACGCGCCGGCGTTCTGGGCGTTCAGCTCGGCGTCCCGCTTCACTCGCTGGATCTGCGCGTCCGTGACGACGAGGTCACCGAACTGCTTGACCGCCTGGTAGTACGTCCAGGCGAGACCGTCACAGGTGGACTTGGACAGACCCGAGTATCCGGCGCACACCTGCTTCATATCGAAATAGAATGCGCTGTCGATGCGATCCTTGTTCGCCGGGAATTGGCTCACGGCCTTGTAGTTTCGATAACCGAAATCGTGTCGCCGGCAGGGCATCCGGAAATCGAAGCCGAGTGGCTGGTCGGGGCTGCTGGAGCACAGGTCGGTGGACCAGTCGAAGGCGTAGTCGGCCCATGCCGCCTGGTTCTGCCAGGCGGCCCGCCAGGAGGCGGCGCTGGCGGCGGTGGGCTGGGAGAATCCGGAGAGTGCGGCGAGCTTCTGCTCCAGAGTCACCGCGTAGGCTGGTAGGGCGAATCCGAGGACGGCGATCAGGGAGAGGACGGCGGAGGCTAACGGCACGAGTAATCGTCTGACCATGAGGACCTCTTCTCTTGCCAAGGTTCACCTGACGGTCCAACGATGAAGCGAAATGCCGCCTAACGCAGAAGCAGATCTTGCTTAATTTACTCGGAAAAGTTCGCCGACAACGGACCTTTACATCGAGTCGATATTCTGCGAAGGCTCGGTCAGGTCCACCGGCGGGGGCCGTTCGCAGGTGCTGGTGATGTTCGCCGCCGCGCCGGAATGTGCCGAGGTCAGCAGCGACTCCATGACGTCGAGCACGTGGTACGCCAGCGTTCCACTCGTACGAGGCTCCTCGCCCGCGGGGGTCGACGCGAAGTCGGCCAGGCCCACTCCGCGCCCGGCCCCGACGTAACCGGCCGCCGCCGGAAGCGTCTGCCAGCCGTCCTCCCGCCCCTTCGAGAACAGGACGGATCCCTCGAAATAGTTGGGGTCGGGGACGACGAGCGAGCCCGCCTCACCGTGTACTTCGATGTTGGGCGCCTTGGTCGCCGTCCCGTCGAAGCTCATCACCAGCGTGGACAGCGCTCCCGAGGTGTGGACGAGCACTCCGGAGACGTGCGTGTCCACCGTCACCGGGATCTCCTCGCCCTGGCGGGAGCCCGAGCCGATGGTGCGCTTGGCCCGCGTACGGCTGGCGGCGCCGATGACCGTCGCCACCGGCCCGAGCAGCGTCACCAGGCTGGTGATGTAGTAGGGGCCCATGTCCAGGAGCGGGCCGCCGCCGGGGGCGTAGTAGAAGTCGGGGTTCGGATGCCAGCGTTCATGGCCGGGCGTCATCATCGTGGCGGTCGCCGCGACGGGTCTGCCGATCAGGCCGTCGTCGATCGCCTTGCGCGCCGTCTGCGTACCGGTGCCCAGTACGGTGTCCGGCGCGCACCCCACCCGGACCTGAGCGGCATCGGCCGCCCGCAGCATCCCCGCGGCCTCCACGGCCGTCGCGGCAAGGGGCTTCTCGCAGTAGACGTCCTTGCCGGCCGCGATGGCCTGGAGCGCGATCTCGGCGTGGGCGGCGGGAATGGTGAGGTTGAGCACGACGCCGACGCGCGGGTCCGCCATCATCTCCGCCACGCTCAGCACGTCGACCCCCGCATAGGGCCGAACCGCCGCCCGTGCCCGGTCAAGGTCCAGATCGGCCACGGCCACCAGCCGCAACTGCGGCAGCCGGTCGATGGTCTGGAAATACTGCGCCGAGATGGCACCGCAGCCCACGATGCCCACGTTCACCGGCTGGCCCACAGCATGCCCCTTTCGATAATGGTGCGTACGTTCTCGTCCTGCAGGACGTCGATGCTGTGCCCGGGGGTCGCGACGAAGATCCGCCCGCTCCCCCATTGCCGGGTCCAGATCGCCGGCGAGGTGACCTCCCGATGCCAGGGGTCCCAGGGGCGGACCTTCTGCGTCGTGGTCGCCAGCACGTCGATGTAGTCGTCCGTCAGCACCCAGTACTGCTCGGTCACCAGGCCGAAGTCCGCGATGCCCGCCGTGATGGGGTGATCGCCCGCCTCGGGAAGCAGGTTCACGGTGTACGGGACGAAGTTGTCGGCCTGCGAGCCTTCCCGCTCGGCCGGATCCTTGCCCGGATGGCAGGCGAACTGCCCGCCGATGAGATGCAGATAGTCGGAGGAGTTGCGGTAGGAGTCGGCGATGCCGCCGTGCCAGCCCGCCATCCCGGTGCCCGACTCGATCGCGGCCCGCAGGCCGTTGAACTCCGCCGGCTCGATCGTGCCCATCGTGTAGCACTGCACGATGAGATCGACATCGGCCATGAACCCGGCATCCGCGTACGGCGCCGGCGACTCCGCCCGGTGCACCTCGAACCCCTGCTTTTCCAGGAAGGGAACAAACAGCTCGGTGGCGGCGACCGGAGCGTGCCCTTCCCAGCCGCCCCTCACCAGCAGAGCCTTCCGGCCGTGATCGTCCGTCATGCTTTCACCCATCCGCTCGGCAATGGACGACTCTGATCATCGCATTCCATCCCAAACCGTCCTAAAGGGAGGTCACGAGCACCGCCATCGCTCCGAAAGTTTCAAGCTTCAGAACCTCGCCGACGGAGCTCTCCCAGGTCACTTGCCCGCCCAATCTTACGGTCCACGTGGACTCTTGCCGATCGAAATATTTTTGCGAATACTCCGAATATTTCGGGCCGCATCGAGAGAACGGGAAGCGGATGAGGATAACCACCAGGGTGCTCGGCGCCTCGATCGCCGCCGCGATGTTCGTCATCGCCTGGCTGACCATGGCCTCGCCGGCGTCGCCGGCCTCGCTCACCGAGGTGACCAACTTCGGCACCAACCCCAGCGGCCTGCGCATGCACCTGTACGTGCCGGACAACGTCGCGGCCCGGCCGCCGATCCTGGTGGCCGTGCACTACTGCACGGGCTCCGGGCCCGCCTTCTACTCCGGCACCGAGTTCGCCTCGCTGGCCGACAGGTACGGATTCATCGTCATCTACCCCTCCGCGACCAGGAGCGGAGCCTGCTTCGACGTCTCCTCGCCGCAGGCGCTCAAGCACGACGGCGGCAGCGACCCGGTGGGGATCGTGTCCATGGTCAAGTATGTCGAGCAGCACAACAACGGCGACCCCGCCCAGGTCTACGTGACCGGCGCGTCCTCGGGCGGCATGATGACGAACGTCCTGCTGGGCGACTACCCCGACGTCTTCAAGGCCGGGGCGGCGTTCATGGGAGTGCCGTTCGGCTGCTTCGCCACCACCGACGGCTCCGGCTGGAACAGCGCCTGCGCCAACGGCACCATCATCAAGACCCCGCAGGAGTGGGGTGACCTGGTACGCGGGGCATTCCCCGGCTACACCGGAGCGCGTCCGCGCATGCAACTGTGGCACGGCACCGAAGACGCCACGCTCCGCTACCCGAACTTCCAGGAAGAGATCAAGCAGTGGACCAACGTCCACGGGCTCAGCCAGACCCCTGCCTTCACCGACCACCCGCAGTCGACCTGGACCCGGACCCGTTACGGCGGCACCGGCACCAACGTCGCCGTCGAGGGCGTCAGCCTCCAGGGCATCGGGCACAGCCTTCCGCAGGGCGGCATGGCCGCGGCGGTCATCCAGTTCTTCGGCCTGGACGCCGGATCCCCCGGCACCCCGACGCCGACGCCCACCCCGACGCCCGCCGGGGCCTGCCGCGTCACCTACACCATGAACACCTGGAACACCGGCTTCACCACGTCCGTCACCATCACCAACACCAGCGCGTCCCCGATCAACACCTGGGCCCTGACCTTCACCCTCCCCAGCGGACAGACGGTCACCTCCGCCTGGAACGCCACCATCTCCCCCTCCAGCGGCCAGGTCACCGCCAGGAACGTCAGCTACAACGCCACCATCGCGGCCGGGGCCTCCACCAACTTCGGCTTCCAAGCCACCCACAGCGGCAACACCGGCAAACCCGCCGCCTTCACCCTCGGCGGCACGACCTGCGCCATCGCCTGACGTAGTGCGGAGCCGACGACGTACCTCAGGGAAGCGTGACGAACTTGGCGAGGAACTGCCGGGCCGTGACGGTGTCCAGACGGTAGTCGAAGTTGGTCGCCTTGCAGGCGTCGTCGGCTCCGCTGACGGTGGTGGCGATGAGGAGGTGCGAGGTGGGACCGCCCAGGAAGTTCGGGCCGCCCGAGTCGCCGAAGCAGGTGCTTCCGTCGCCCTTGGAGCGGTTCACCGACAGGTCGAGCCACTTGCGGGAGAGGGCTTCGAAGGAGATGGAGGTCTGCTGGCGGACGTCGGAGTAGTCGAAATGCCGCTCTTTCCGACCCACCGCGCCGTACCCGACGGGGGTGAACTGCGCCGTCTTCAGCTTGTTCTCGGCCTTGAGACGGCTGAGCATCCCCGCGGTCGGCAAGGAAGCCGGCTCGATGCCCGGGATGGCCGTCTTGAAGATGACGACGGCCATGTCATGAAGCTCAGAGCTGTCCTTGAAGCGCGCATCCGGCACGTAGCGACCGATGTAGGTCTTGGCCCCACGCTGGTACTGGCTGGCGAAGGAGACCTGGGCGGTCTTCTGGCCGCGCTCTCCGCAGTGGGCGGCGGTGAGGAAGACGGTGGGCGAGATGAGCGTGCCGGTGCAGTAGCTCCACGTACCGTCGCTGTGCGGCTTGTCGGCGAGGAGGGCCCCCACCTCCGGATGGCCGCTTCCGTCAGCGGAGCCATGCATGATGGCAGCGGACACGGGCGTGGCCATACCCACCATAAACGCCAGAGGAATTAGGACAAAGGGGACAAAACGCATGCGGGAAACTGTAAGTTGCGTCCGGCCTCCGCGCCAACGAATGTGGGGAAAAATTTACTTACCGGCGGTCAACACAGGAGGACTGAGGCGACGCGCTGCGAGCGGCGCTTCGCACCGCTCGCAGTGGAAACCCGTTCGCTAGGACGACCTGGCGAGCATGCCGTGCGGGTCGAGCACGTACTTGCGCGCGGCCCCCTCGTCGAACTCGTGGTAGCCCCGCGGCGCGTCGTCCAGCGGGATCGCCGTGGCGTTGACGTTCTTCGCGATCTGCACCCGGTCGTTCAGGATCGCCATCATGAGCTGCCGGTTGTACTTCATGACCGGGCACTGGCCAGTGACGAAGGAGTGCGACTTCGCCCAGCCGAGGCCGATCCGGATGGACAGCGAACCGTGCTTGGCCGACTCCTCGCGCGCACCGGGGTCGCCGGTGACGTACAGGCCTGGGATGCCGAGCGCGCCACCCGCCCGGGTGACGTCCATCAGCGTGTTGAGCACGGTGGCGGGGTGCTCCTCCTCCGACTCGTGTCCGTGACCGCGCGCCTCGAACCCGACGGCGTCGACGGCGCAGTCCACCACCGGCTCGCCGAGAATGTGCTCGATCTGGTCCTTCGGCTCACCCAGGGCCACGTTGATGGTCTCGCAGCCGAAGGTGTGCGCCTGGTCCAGCCGCTCCTTGTTCAGGTCGGCGACGATGACCACGGCGGCACCGAGCAGGAACGCCGAGGTCGCCGCGGCGAGCCCGACCGGGCCGGCACCGGCGATGTAGACGGTCGATCCCGGCTTCACCCCCGCGCTCACGCAGCCGTGGAACCCCGTCGGGAAGATGTCCGCGAGCATGGCCAGGTCGAGGATCTTCTCCATGGCCCGGTCCTTGTCCGGGAACTTGAGCAGGTTCCAGTCGGCGTACGGCACCAGGACGTAGTCCGCCTGCCCGCCTACCCAGCCGCCCATGTCGACGTAGCCGTACGCCGAACCGGGCCGGTCAGGGTTGACGTTCTCGCAGACGCCGGTCTTGCCCTCCTTACAGTTGCGGCAACGGCCGCAGGCGATGTTGAACGGTACGGACACGAGGTCGCCGACCTTGGTGAACTCCACGTCGGAACCGGTTTCGATCACCTCACCGGTGATCTCGTGACCGAGGATGAGGCCCTGTGGGGCCGTGGTGCGGCCGCGAACCATGTGCTGGTCACTGCCGCAGATGTTCGTCGCCACCGTTTTGAGGATGGCGGCGTGCGGTAGTTTGCGCCCTACGTTGGCCGGGTTGACGCCCGGGCCGTCTTTGAGCTCGAATTCGGGATAGTCGGTCTCGCGTACCTCGACCTTGCCTGGACCGTCGTACGACACGCCCCTGTTGCCGGGCATGACGATCCCTCCCTTGTACGAAAGTGACGGATGTTCGTTCGCTCACTTGGTCACAGATCACCTCCTGTGTCCGAGGTGCCAGCGGCGGCGGCCCCCGTGCCCCACCCGGTCACGGATCTCTTCGTCGTGCGGCTGCCGGGCCGCCGGAATGTCACCCTGCGCGGCCTCGGCCATCTCTCTCTGCGGCTCCCGCGCGCCGACGATCTCTCCGGCGGTGCCCTGTTCGACCATCTCCGGCACCTCGCGCACCGGGCGCGCCACCAGGTCGTACACCACGACAGCCAGCACCGCGCCGATGATCGGGCCGGCGACGTAGACGCCGTACAGCGCCCATGGCGCACTACCGCCGAACAGGCTGGTCGTCAGGTACGGCCCGAACGTGCGGGCCGGGTTGACGGAGCCGCCCGTCAGCGGGCCGAGCACGAAGATCTCGCACGCCACGGCCAGTCCGATCATCCAACCGGCCCAGCCGGACGGCGCCCGCCGGTCGACCGCCATCGCCATGATCGTGAGCAGCAGCAGGAACGTCCCCATTGCCTCCAGCAGGATGCCCTGCCCGTAGCTCACGCCCGGGGCGAGCGCGGTCAACCCGACGCCCTGGGTGACAGCCCGCCGGCCGAACCCAGCCACGATCAGCAGGCCACCGGCGAACGCGCCGACGAGCTGGGCGACGATGTAGAACGGCACCTCAGCCCACGGGAACCTGCGTCCCGCGGCCAGCGCGATGGTGACCGCCGGGTTGATGTGCGCGCCCGACGTGGTGCCGAACGCGTAGATGACGAGCGCGACCACGATGGCGAACGACAGCGAGATGATGCCGAGCGCGGCATAGTCCAGCCGGTTGTTCCCCATGACCAGCGCGGCCACCACGGAGCCGGCACCGAAGAGAACCAGCAACATCGTTCCGATCGCTTCCGCGACGAGACGCCGCGGCAGGTCTCCAACCATCGCAACCCCCCGATGACGATGGTTTATCCCCAAATTCGAATATATACCTGACATCTTGAAAAGGAGCTTCGTCAGAGACAGCGGTGATGGACCTCGTCCACGCGCTGGGTGAGCCTGCTCCGGTCGAGGTGTTCGAGCAGCGGCACCGCGACCCGCCGGCTGGTGTCGAGGGCGTTCCTGGCCTGGCTGACCGTGAAGGGCTGCGGCAGGCGGCTCAGCACCTCCGCCGCCCGGACGTCCGCGCCGGGCAGCAGCACGATCCCGTCGGTCACGCGCAGCAGCCGCCCGGCCCGTACGGCCGCCGCCACCTCCCGCGAGCCCAGCCCGAGCTCGGCCAGCCGCCCGGCCTCCGGCGCCTGGAACGGGTGCGCCGACAGCTCCACCCTCAGCCGCTCGACCGCCTGAGCCACCGGCGCGGGCAGGCCGGCGGGCCCGGTCATGATCCGCCCACCGGCGAGAGTGAGTGGCGGCCGTACCAGCGCGGCGACCAGTTGCCGGTCGGGCAGGCCGAGGTCGTGGCGGGCGGCTTCGAGTGGCATGCCGGGCTCCAGCGGGTGTTCCACGGCGTACCGCCGCGCCGTGGCCGTCAGCCGCTCGGCCAGCTCGGCCCAGTGCTCGGGATCGGCGTACCAGTCCCCGCAGACCGGTCCCACGCCGAGCGCACTGGCCTTGGCGGTCGCGCCCTCGCCAGACGCGCCGACCACCGCGTCCGTGTCCCCGTCCCCGTCCAGGTCCACGTCCGCGCCGGACGTGCCGACCATCGCGATCAGGTCGGCTGCGCGCAGCAGCCGGTGGATGCGCAGGGCGGAGGCGGCGTCCGGTGCGGCCGACTCCAGCAGGGCGGCTTGCGCCCGCGCCGCGCCCCGGCGACCGAGCGCCGGCGGGCGTACGTCGAGCACGCTCGCCCCCGCCAGCACCCGTACCTCTGCCCGGTCGCGGCCGGGATCGCGCAGCAGCAGCACGTCTCCGAGGTGCAGCGGGAGCGGACGGCCCAGACGCAGCCGTACGACGCGCCCGCCGAGCATCCGCACCTCACACCCCACCGCCGCCGACCCGATGTGCGCGATCAGCCGCCGAGGCAGCCGCCACTCCTCATCTCCCGGACCGCACGCCGAAACAGCGCCCCCTCCCGGGCCAAGCTCCCCCTCACCTCCCGGACCACACGCCGGAACAGCACCCCCTCCCAGCCCGGGGCCGGAGTCCCGGAAGTCCCCGACGGGAGAGATCCGGACGTCGACCAGGTCGGTGTACGTCCACCGACCGGGTGTGACCAGCGCCTGGCCTCGCTCAGGCAGCCCGTGACCACGCAGGTTGACCGCCACCCTGGCGACACCGGCCACCGAGGACAGCGGCTCCTTAAGGGCCTCCAGCGCCCGCACCCGTACCGGCTCCCCACCAAGCGCCAGCTCGTCACCCACCGAAATGGTGCCCGCAGGCAGCGTCCCGGTCACAACCGTCCCACTACCGGTCACACTGAACGCCCGGTCGATCCACAGCCGCACCGGCGCCTCCGGATCAGGCAGCGGAAGCCCGGCGACCAGCCGATCCAGCGCCTCCCGCAGCTCCCCGAGCCCCTGCCCGGTCCGCCCACTCACCACCACAGCCTCAAGCACACCACCCACCCCGGCTGCGACCAGCCGAGTACGTGCCTGTTCAAGGGCCGGTCCCGGGTCGGCGAGATCGGCTCGGGTCACCACAAGCAGGCAATGCCGTACGCCGAGAGCCTCCAACGCCACCAGATGCTCCTCCGACTGCGGCATCCACCCCTCATCCGCGGCCACCACGAACATCACCGCCGGCACCGGCCCAACCCCAGCCAGCATCGTCCCGAGAAACCGCTCATGCCCCGGAACATCCACAAAGGCAAGCCGCCGCCCCGAGGGCAGCGTCGTCCACGCGTACCCCAGCTCGATCGTCAGCCCGCGCCGCCGCTCCTCCGCCAGCCGATCGGGCTCCATCCCGGTGAGCGCCCGTACCAGCGTGGACTTGCCGTGGTCGACGTGCCCCGCCGTGGCCACCACATACATCAGCCACCCGCCCCGAGAATCGCCCGTACCACGTCCTCGTCGCGCTCACCAGGGACGGTACGGAGGTCGAGCAGCAACCGCCCATCCTCGATCCGTCCGACCACCGGCGGCTCACCGGTACGCAGCGGCGCGGCGAGCCGTTCGGGCAGGCTCACGGCGGCGCTCGGCAGCGTCACGCCGGGCGCCCCGCCACCCCCGACGGCGGCCCGGCTCGGCACCGCCCGCGCGTCAACACCCGCGTCGGCGAGCCGCCGGGCGAGCACCGCGGCACGGTCACCGAGTGCGGCCGGATCGGCATGCAGCGCCAGCCGAACGGGCACGGCGGGACCGCGCAGCGTGGCCTCCAGCGCGGCCAGCGTCAGCTTGTCGACCCGCAGGGCGCGGGCGAGGGGGTGCCGCCTGCACCGTTCGACCAGGTCACGGCGGCCGAGGAGGAGACCCGCCTGCGGCCCGCCGAGCAGCTTGTCGCCGCTCGCCGTCACCAGATCCGCCCCGGCCGCCAGTACGGTCGTCGCGTCCGGCTCGGCGGGCAGCAACGGTTCGCGAACGAGCAGACCGGAACCGATGTCGGCGACAACGGGCACGCCAAGCCCGGTCAGCTCCCCTACCTCGACGGAGCCGGTGAAACCCTCGATCCGGAAGTTCGACGGATGGACCTTGAGCACGCATCCGGTCTCCGGCCCCACGGCCGCCGCGTAGTCGCGGTAGGAGGTGCGGTTGGTGGTGCCCACCTCGCGCAGCCGTGCCCCGGTGGAGCCGAGCAGGTCGGGGATGCGGAACCCGTCACCGATCTCCACGAGCTCGCCCCGGCTGATCACGATCTCCCGCCCAGCGGCCAGTACGGTCGCCACCAGCACGAGCGCGGCCGCGTTGTTGTTGACGACGTGCACATCCTCGGCGGCCGGCACGGCCCGGGCGAGCGCGTCCAGCGCGCCCCGCCCGCGACGGGCCCGCGCACCGGTCTCCAGGTCGAACTCCACGTCGGCCGCACCGGCCGCGGCGGCCACCGCCTCGATCGCGGCAGGAGACAGGGGCGCCCGCCCGAGGTTCGTGTGAACCAGCACACCGGTCGCGTTGATCACCGCCCGCAGGCTCGCCGCCTGCGGCGGAAGCGCCGCCACCGCCGCATCGGCGACCTCCTCGGGCCCGATCTCACCGCTCCGCGCCCGCTGCTGCGCCCGCGTCACGGCCTCCTTGACGACCGACGGCCCCAGCCGCCCACCCGCCGCGACCAGCCGCGGATCGGCGAGTACGACATCGGTACGCGGTACGTGCCTTCGTGGGTCCACCCTTCGAAAATAAAGCGGAGGCGGACGGGAATCGAACCCGCCAGGCCGAGGACCTCGGCCTCGTCGGTTTTGAAGACCGCGGGGGCCACCAGGCACCCAGACGCCTCCAAGGGGAAACCTACTCGTTCAGCGGGGTATGAGCTGAAGCGCCACACCCGACACCTGAGGACGCCATGACAAGCACCACCAAGACGGTCCGGCTGACGCAGTACGCGCACGGTGGCGGCTGCGCCTGCAAAATCCCACCCGGCGAACTGGAGGCCGTGGTGGCGGACCTCCACACGCATGACCCCGGCGCCACGGGTGAGCTGATCATCGGGCTGGACGACGGGGACGATGCCGCCGTGGTCCGCATCGACGGCGGCCGGGCGATCGTGGCCACCGCCGACTTCTTCACTCCCGTCGTGGACGACCCCTACGACTGGGGCCGCATCGCGGCGGCCAACGCCCTGTCAGACGTCTACGCGGTCGGCGGAGAGCCGCTGGTGGCGGTCAACCTGCTCGGCTGGCCCCGTGAGAAACTGCCCTTGGACCTGGCGAAAGAGGTACTGCGCGGCGGCCTGGACGTGGCCCGGACCGCGGCCTGCCACGTCGCGGGCGGCCACAGCGTCGACGACCCGGAGCCGAAGTACGGCATGGCCGTCACCGGCCTGGCCGATCCCGCGCGGCTACTGCGCATCGACGGCGGCCGCCCCGGCCTGCCGCTCTCCCTCACCAAGCCGCTCGGCATCGGGGTGCTCAACACCCGGCACAAGGCGACCGGCGAGGTGTTCCCGCAGGCAGTCGCAGCCATGACCGCCCTGAACCGCGACGCCTCCCGGGCAGCCCTGGGCGCCGGAGCGGGATGCGCCACGGACGTGACCGGCTTCGGCCTGCTCGGCCACCTGTACAAGCTGGCCCGGGCGAGCGGCGTCACGGCCGTCGTGGACGTGGCGGCCGTACCGTACCTGGAAGGGGCCCGCGAGGCGGTACGCGACGGCCACGTCAGCGGCGGCACCCGCCGCAACCTCGACTGGGTGCGTCCCTGGCTCGATCCCGATGGCTTCGGCGAGGACGACCTGCTCCTGCTCGCCGACGCCCAGACCTCCGGCGGCCTGCTGGTGGCCGGAGAGATCCCCGGCGCGCCGGTCATCGGCGAACTGGTCCCCCTGGACGGCCCCCACCTGCGACTCCGCTGACCGTATCCCGTGGTAGCCGTCATCAGCCCGCAATGGACAGATGGGGGCGGCTCGATACTCCGGCACGCTGCTCCAACCGTTCAAGATCCGTATTTTCCTCGAGGGATAACCCTGGGGACGGCTTCCGCCTCTGTCAGGGCTTTCGCTCGAAGGGTGGGCGTTGCGGCCTTTTCGAGGTCGCCGGGTTCTGTCGGCGGTAAGCGCCGGGAGCGGTGCCGAAATGCCGTTTGAAGGCGGTGGCGAACGCGTACTCCGAGCCATAGCCGATTTTCCGTGCCACCGTCTCCAGCGGCTCATCGGACGCACGGAGCGTCTGAGCCGCCGTGTTCATCCGTACCCAGGTGAGATAGCTGAGTGGCGGCCGGCCGACGAGCGCGGTGAAGCGGCGGGCGAACGCGGATCGCGACAGCCCCGCCTCCGCGCCGAGGTCGTGGACCGTCCACGGTCGGCCAGGGTCGTTGTTGATGCGGCACAGCACGTGACTGATCGCCCGATCGTTCAATGCCGGTCCCCAGCCGACCACGGCGCCATGTTCCCCGTACCAGGCGCGTAGCGCGAACAGCAGCAGTGCGTCGAGCAGTGAGCCGATCGCCGACTCCGTACCGATGCCCGGCTTGTCCAACTCCGCGGCCAGAAGATCGATCACATGGCGCAACGGCGGCTCGTGGCCCAACTGGGCCGACAGGTGGATGAGGTCCGGCAGGTCGTTGATGATCGGATGGCAGCGGTTTTCGTCAACGGGGAACATTCCGCTCAGCACCACTGCGGAGACCGGCCTGCCGGAGAGTCCCAGCGACACGGCCTGCGGTTCGAGCCGGAATTCCTCTCCCCTCGTGAGTGGAACGTCTTGCGGCTCTGCACCGGGAGTGTCGGCCAACTCGTGAGCGTGCCCGTTGGGGAGCAGCACGACGTCGCCCATGCTCAGCGCGACGGGATCGCCCGCATGGGGAATCAGTGTGCAGGCCCCCCGCAGCATCACGTGGAACGCCACGCCTGCGACGGGCTGGAGCCGGCCTCCCCACGGAGCATGCCCTGCGATGCGGGCGAACCGGGGCCGGCCTGAGCGCATGGAATCGATCACTTGACTCAGCACGTCCATCGCCGCAGGGTACTTCAGTCCTCCGTCAGGCGGCAGTCGAGGACGATGACGTATCTATGGGGGATTCTGACGCATGGATCATCTCATTGGCTCTTACGTACGCTGGCTGCCGCCGGCGTCAGACAGCCGGCCCTGAACATGAAGCGAAGGGCAATCCAATGATCAAGGTTGGCATCATCGTCGCGAGCACTCGCCCCGGACGCGTCGGCCATGCGGTGGGCCGCTGGGTCCTCGACGAGGCGAAGAGACAGGGCGGTGCGCGGTTCGAACTGGTGGACCTTATGGACTACGACCTGCCGCAGCTCGACGAGCCGGTGCCCGCGCTGATGGGGGCGGACTACACCCGGCCGCATACCCGCCGCTGGGCCGAGAAGGTCGCCTCGCTGGACGCCTTCGTCTTCGTCACTCCGGAGTACAACCACAGCTTTCCCGGCGTTCTGAAGAACGCACTCGACTTCGTCTATCACGAGTGGGGGAACAAGGCGGCGGGCTTCGTCGGATATGGCATGGAGGGCGCGGGCCGGGCCATTCAGCACCTGCGCAGCACCATGGCCGCACTCGGAATCGCCGACGTCCGCCACCACGTGGCGCTGCAGATGCACCACGACTTCATCGACTTCAAGGAGCTCAAGCCACAGGTCCACCAGAACGACGCGGTAAGCGCCATGCTGGAAGACGTCATCGCCTGGGGCGGCGCGCTGAGGCCCCTGCGCGATAGCCGACCACCGACGAACGACTGAAATCTTGTCAACATCCGCAGCAGTCGGAACGTCAGCAGATAAGCCCAGGTCCTGCGGCTATGGAGGCCGAAAAGACCCTGAGGAATTCAAGAATATTTCTCGGTTGGCGAGAAATCCTGAACAGCTTTCCGCCACCGAAGGAGGAGCGCATGGAAGACGCGGGCTGGGTCAGCGTTTCCGCGCCCTACGTGCGGCCGCGGCGTCCCGGAGAGCCTGATGCATGGGCAGAGGAAGCCGCCCAGCACGGCAAGGTCGGGACCCACCTCCTTCAGGCCGTGGAAGAGGTCCAACCGCCGAAGGAAGTCGTGCGGGCCTTCGGACTGGCCGCAGATCAGACCGCCTTCGTCCGCCGCCGTCTCGTGCTCGCGGACGGCCGGCCAACGGAACTCGCCGATTCCTACTACCCGGCGGCCATCGCCCGTGGCACTCGGCTCGCCGAGATGCGGAAGATCCCTGGCGGGGCTCCCACCCTTCTCGCCCAGCTCGGCTACTACCCGCACAGCGCGGAAGAAGCCGTGGGAGCCCGCCCTGCGACCGAGACAGAGCGACAGGCTCTCGGCCTTCGACCAGAGGACTGGGTTCTGCTCCTGACCCGCATCGTTCGAACTGACGACGGAACGCCGATCGAGGTCAGCGTGATGACGATGGTGGCCCACGGTCGCGAGTTGCGCTATCAGATGATCATCAAGTGAGGAGACCCGCAATCGTGGGTACGCGGCTGGATTCTCGTCCGCGCCATCAGCAGATCGCATGGTAGCTACCGTTATGACCCGGCTGGTGGGCCCGAATCGCCGTGGCCGTTGCCTGCGGGGTTCGTCGGACTCTGCGGGATCGGTGCGCCGGTCCGTTCAAGCGCCGTGACGAGCCCAAGGGCGAACCCCTCGGGGTGCGAAACGCAACCGACATGCCCACCCGGCAGTTCGACCGCGGTCCGGCCGAGCGTCTGGCCCAGTAGCTCGGTGACGTCGTGCGCCGGGTAGCCGTGTCCATCGCGGCCGGCCGCGAACACGATCCGGTCGGCGTACGTCCGGAGCGCGGCCAGGTCCAGCTCGACCGCCGGGTACTGGCGCAGCTCATGCTCGAACCAGTGGGCGGCGTTGGCGTCGTTGCGTGGCGCGCCGGCCATGACCTCCCGGTCCGACGGAGGGAAGGTACGGTCGCGGAATGCGTCCAGCGCCGGCCCGATGCCGGCACGGCGGTACATCTCGTACAGCTCCGCGAAAACGTCGATCCATTTCTGCCCGTCGGGCAGGTACCGCATGACCGGCGGCTCGAACGGGACGAGCGTGCTGACGACGTCCGGATGCCAGGTGAGCAGGGCCAGCGCCACGATCGCACCGGAACTGGCGCCGAAGACGATCGCGGGGTCGTCGCCGATGTGCGCGATCAGCCGCCGGACGTCGTCGGCGTCGGTCGCCAACCGGCGGCCGTAATCCTGCGGTCCGTCCAAACGGCTGCGTGAGAAGCCGCGCCTGTCATAGATGACGACCGTGTACCGCGCCATGAGGTGTTCGGTCACCCTCCGGAAGACGTCGGCCGTGCCGCCCGCCCCCGCGATCATGACCATGGTCGGGCCGCTGCCGTGGGTCTCGTAGTAGAGCCGAGCCCCGGGCACATCGAGATAACTCATCTGTCTTCCCCGATCTTGAAGATCTTGGTCGCTAGCCGATGTCAGCGAGGCTCAGTTTTGCTGTACATAGTGTCTCTGTCAATTGCAGCGTGTCTTGATGCTTGTCACGGTGTATCATCGAGTTCATGCCGAGGCTGTGGAACGAGACCATCGAGACGCACCGCCGCGACGTGCGTCAGGCGATCCTCGACACCACCGCCGAGCTCGTGGCCGAGTACGGGCTGCGGTCCGTGACGATGGCGCGGATCGCCGAGCGGACCGGCATCGGGCGGGCGACGCTCTACAAGTACTTTCCGGAGGTCGAGGCGATCCTCGTCGCCTGGCACGACCAGCACGTCACCGGCCACCTCCAGCAACTGGCCGACGCCAGGGCGTCCGCCGTGGACCCCGCCGCACAACTGCACGCTGTGCTGTCCGTCTACGCGCACATCGCCCACGAGATGTCACACCGGCACCCCGGCACCGAGCTGAGTGCGCTGCTGCACCGCGACGAGCGCGTCGCGCAAGCTCAACGGCACCTGCACGACCTGGTCCGCGACGTACTGACCGAGGCCGCCAACGCGGGCGTCATCCGCGCCGACGTCGCCCCCGGCGAACTGGCGACCTACTGCCTGCACTCCCTCGCCGCGGCCGCCGACCTGCCGTCTACGGACGCGATCGACCGGCTCGTCACGCTCACGCTGGCCGGACTACGACCCGACGGCTGCAGCCCGGTGAACGGGTGGATGAACTCCGGACGAGAGGCCGAGAACACCCGCATCCATCGATGATCAACCACGGTCCGAACCAGACCAACGCCGGGTGACAAGACATCCCGTAGCCAACATCACCTACGCGACGTCGGGCCGTGTCATCAGCGGCGACCGCACATGCAACGCCAGACTGGGGCTGGTCAGGGGCACGGTGCTCCACGTCGCCACCGCTGTCCTCGCGTCGGCGTCGACCACCAGCCGAACCCGGTGCGGGGTGGTGATGACATAAAGCTCGGCGACGAACGTGTCGCCCTGCCAGGCGCCAGCCGCGACGACAGGGCGGCCGAGCGGCGAACTTTCCCGCCATTCACCTGGGTCGTTGCAGGGCGAGTAGACCCTCCATGGACATCGGCGTGTATCTGTAAGATCATCTGTCTGTTGACCGTGCGACCGATCCTGGCGTGATCGCCGGCTTGCGCACCGGCACTCAAGGTGACCGGAGGACGCGTGACCGAGGCGAGGGTGGGATCTGTCCGGCCGCTGTGGCCTGAGCTGGTCGGGCGGGCCGGTGAGCTGGCCCGGATCGAGGCGGCCGTCACCGATGCGGGATGCCGCTTGGTCCTCATCGACGGTGAGCCGGGGGTGGGCAAGACCCGGCTGCTGGAGCACCTGGTCAAGCGAGCGCACGCGGCCGGGCGGACCGTGCTCGCCGGCAGTGCCACCGAGTTCGAGCGGCTCGTCCCGTTCGGCATGTACGTGGATGCCTTCACCCGGCTGTCCGACGGCACTCCCGGCGCCGATGATCTCGCGGAGGCGGCGCTGCGTACTCTGCTGTCGGCAGGCGAGGCCGATCAGGGGCAGCTGGATCGCTACCACACCTATCGCGGCATCCGAGCGCTCCTGACCCACCTGGCCGCCGGCCGCGGCGCCGTTCTGGCACTCGACGACCTGCACTGGGCGGACACGCCGTCACTCGAACTGACCGAGTTCCTGCTCCGCCGCCCGCCGGCCGCCGGGTTCCTGCTCGCGATCGCCTGCCGGTCGAGCGTGATCCCGCCGGTGGTGTGCGATGCCGTCGCCCGGCATGATCCGAGCGTCACCCGGCTGAGTGTGGCTCCGCTCGACGAGGACGCGGCGGCGTCACTGATGCCGTCCGATGTGGACCCGCGCCGGCGGCGGTTGATGTACCGGGTCAGCGGTGGCAATCCCCTGTTCCTGCGCGCGTTGCTGGACGCCGGCGACACGACCCTGGCGGAACTGGCCGACGGCCGGCCCGGGGCGACACTCGCCCTTGAGCAGACACTGCTGGCGGTGCTGCGCAGTGAGCTGGACCAGCTCACCCCGACCGGCCGGCGGGCGGCCCACGCGGCCGCGGTCGCCGGCGAGCTGGCATCGCTCGTCGTCATCTCCCATGTCGCCGAGCTCGGCGCCGAGACCGCCGCTGCCGCCGTGGACGAGCTGTGCGGGCAGGGTCTCGGCACGTTGGCGGGCGCGCGGTTCGCGTTCCGCCATCCGCTGGTACGCGCCGCCGCGTACGACACGTGTGGAGCGAGCTGGCGCGTCGCCGCCCATGCCCGGGTCGCCGACTACTTGCGCCGCAACGACGGATCGCTGGCGTTGCTCGCCCACCACACCGAGCGGTGCGCCGAGCACGGTGACGAGCAGGCCGCCAGGACGCTGGCCGACGCGGGCATCGCGTATCTGAACTCGGCGCCGGCGACCGCGGTGCGGCTGCTCCGCGAGGCGCTGCGCGTGCTGCCCGAACGCGACGACCTCGTGCCGTATCGCGGCGGGCTGCTCACCGGGCTGGCGCGAGGCACCGGTGTGATGGGCTCCTTGGCGGAAAGCCGGCGCATCCTCCATGAGGTCATCCACCTGCCGCACGACGTGGCCTCGGCGGCGGTGGCCTTCTCCTCCGTGATATCCCGCATGCTCGGCCAGTTGGACGAGGCCCGGGCCCTGGTGAGCGCACAGACCCACCGGGCCGGGCAGGACCGGCGGGTGCGGGCGCAACTCCTGGCGGAGTTGGCCGCCGTGGCGATGTTGCGGGCCGATCCTGACGGTGCCCGCCAGCATGCGCTCGAAGCCCTCGGGCTCGTCTCGAAAACCACCGATCCGGCGCTCGCCGCCGCGGCGTACGCCCTGCTGGCCGTGGCGTGCCTGCAGGACGGCGACATCACCGCGGCACGAACGCACAGCAGGCGTGCCGGGTGGCTGATGGACAGCGCATCGGACACCACTCTGGTGCCGCATGTCGAACTCGTCGCGCCGTTGGCCTGGAGCGAGATCAGCTTCCAGCGGCCCGCCGACGCCGCGCGCCACCTGGCCCGGGGCATCGACCTCGCGACGATGTCCGGCCGCAGCTACGCGATGCCGTACCTCTTGATCGTCCAAGCCCGCCACGAGGCCAGGGCCGGCCGCCTGACGGAGGCCATCGACATCGCGGAGCACGCCGTCGCGGCATCCGAGTACGTCCAGAGCAGCGAGACGCTGGCGATGGCCCGGTGCGTCATGCTGTTGCCGGTGCTGTGGCGGGACGGCGTTCGTCCCGCCATGACGCTCGCCGACCAGATCGTCGCCGCCGGTCCCGGGTCGCCGTGGTGGCAGGCGATGGCGTACGTGTCCGTGGCCCGGGTCCGCCTCGCCGCGGGCCGTGCCGAGCCGGGTCATCCACTGCCATCGGTCCTTACCCGCGACACCGAGGTGGAACGGCTGGCGGTGCAGTCGATCCGCGCCGGAGCCGAGGGCGACGTCGCTACCGCGCTCGCCCGGTCGGCGGCAGCGGTCGAGACCGCCGACGGACTCGCCTACCACCTCGGCACCGCGTACGACGCCCGCGCCCGCGCATTGTCCGGCCACGACGACCTGGCTGGAGCCGCGGCCGCCGCCCAGATCGCCGCCGAGCGGTTCGGCGAGAGCGGCGCCGTCGTCGAACGCGGCCTGGCGCATCAGCTTCTCGCCACCGTCTACGGCCGCATGGGAGACGTGGCGCCGTGCCGCGCCGAAATCGGCCGGGCCAAGGCCGCTTACAAGGAATCGGGCGCGGACTGGCTTGCCGGCCGGCTGGCCCGGGTGGAGCGGCAACTCGCCGCACGCGGCCCCCGGCACGCGGCGCGGGAAACAGCGCTGACAGCGCGGGAGCGGCAGGTGGCCGAACTCGTCAGTCAAGGGTTGACCAACCGGGAGGTGGCCGAGCGGCTCCAGGTCAGTCAGAAGACGGTGGAAACCCATGTCGCGCGCATTTTCAGCAAGTTCGACGTGCGTTCCCGGGTGGCGCTGGCCAGACGGCTGGCGGGTCAGGGCGACCTCCCCGCGATCGGATGACGGCTGGAGCGGCCGGACGGCATGCGCCCGCCCGGCGGCTCCGGCTGTGGTCTAGGCCCACTCCTCGTCTGTTATCTCGGTGACGTCGTCGTTGACGTTGATGTTGGGCATGCAGGGGTCCGCCTTGGGCACGATCTTCCCGAACTGAATCCAGATGAGCGTGATGGGCGCTCGCAGGCCGCCCCCGCTCACCACGGACGTCGAGGCCTGCATGGCCGTATCGGTCGGAACCGCTGTTATGGGAGCGCAAGGATCGCTGTTGGGGGTGTTCGTGGCCCCGCCGGTGCCACCCGATTCGCCCGTGCCACCCGATTCGCCGGTGCCACCGGTACCGCCGGTGCCGCCCGTGCCACCGGTACCGCCGGTGCCGCCCGTGCCACCGGTACCGCCTGTGCCGCCCGAACCGCCTGTGCCGCCCGAACCGCCCGTGCCGCCCGTTCCGCTCGTCTCGCCGGTCGGGTAGGTGTACGTGGCGGGAATCCAGCTGTACCCCGGATCACTGCCATATCCGCCGCCGCTGCCGCCGCTCACCACCGGTGCCCCCGGAATCGCCGGCCACGGGATCGGATCGGTCACCACGGTCACCGGGAAGTTGGTCGTACCGTTCGGGCCGATGTAATGGCAGACGCTGTCCACGTCGGTCCCGTCACACATCTCCTCCGGGTGAGCGTGTGCCCATTCTTCGAACGCCCGCTCGCCCTCCGGGTCCTCCACCCAGGCCTGCGGATTGGTGTTGACGTGAGTGAAGTCGGGCCCGTCCGGGAAGAGGTCGGGGAACTCGCGGGCCATGAAGCCCGCCAGCGCCTTGCCGATCGCCACGGCGCCCGGCTCGTTGGGGTGGAAGCTCTCCTGGTTGAGCTTGAAGACCTTGTTCACCCCCAAGAGCGTGTACCGGGTCTTCAGCCCGTTGAAGTACGCATCCGGCTGGCCGAGCTCATGACCGGCCACCGCGCTGGGGATGTTCGGTCCCGGCGCGTTCGGGTTGAACACGTGGACCTTGATGTTCGGAAACCTGACGCGGAACCGCTCGACCGCGTCTGTGATCGCCTTGTTCACCGCGACCGCGAACGGATACATCTCGTCCAGGGCGGCGCCGGTGATCTGCTTCGTGTCGGCGTTGCCGGACGCCTTGAGGGCCAACGGGTAGAGCGCCACGACGATCTCCGCCTTGGTCGCCTTCGCGCTCGTGTCCACCAGGGCCTGTTCGACGTTCGCCGAGACCTGCGGCATCCGCTTCGTCAGCTTTTTCACCTCAAGCCGGACATCGCGCGCCTGGTGCTTGTATGCCTCCGGGTCGTGGATGTCCTCATCCATGCCGCCTACGTAGTGGGCCGCGATCGCGGTCGACAGCATCGACCCGAAGCCGGCGTCGTTGCCGCCGAGCCCGAAATAGACGATGTCGGAGTCCGCGGGAACGCCATTGATCTGGGGCGGGTTACGCACCACGGTGCAATTGTTGTTTTCGCAATGCTGGCTCATGAGATGTTTGGTCTCGGCCCCCGACGACGCGTTGAAGTGCAGCTCGTCGGAAGCCCAGGTGGAGCGGATCTCGACGGGCCGAATCGTGTACGTTCCGAAGGGATAGCGGCCCTGCTCCAGATAGGCCCATGCCAGGTGAGCCGGCGCGTAGCCGGACTGATGCCGCCAGTCCTCGGGGCCCGGGTACCCAACGTAGACGCTGTCATGGCTCGCGCCCTCACCACTCGTGTAGCTGTCGCCGACCACCGCCATTTTGAACTTCCGCTTGGTCGGCGTAGGTGTCGGCGTGGGTGTGGGTGTCGGGTCGATGGTCGGAGGGGGCGTGGGGAACGTCGGGACGGGCTTGAGCGTCGGCTTGACCGGCGGTGGCGCCACAATAGGCGGCCCGGCAAGCGCCGGAGCGCTGGCCAGCATGATCGTGACGAGGGCGGCCACAAACGCCATCAGGCCCAGCCGCCATCGCCGTAACCGGCGGGGAGGTCGCATGGACAAGCCTTCCTATCGTGGGGGGTCGAAACGGGCGTGCCTTGCTGCACGCATCATCCGCCGCCACGCGATCGCTAACATCAGGTGCTCCCCACCCGACCACCCCGACATCCACTGACGGAAGCCATCGCCCAGAGGGACGCGTTTCTCGCCGACTGCCCCGGCCCGTCCTTCGCCGCCGCGGTCTCGCCGGGCAACTGCCACCTCAGGTGTTGAGGCGCTGCCGCTGCGGAACGACGGTGTACTTCGGGTCGGCGGCCGACGCTCTTCCCGCCTCCAGGATGCCGAACCGGGTGCACAGCGCACCCGCCGTCAGCGCGAGACCGGAAAGCGCGGTGAGGGCACGGCTGCGCCCGGAGACCACGGCGAGCAGCCCGCCACCGGCCGTCAGCACGCGGGCCGAAAGCATCAGGCGCCCCGCCTTCCCCACCCGGTACGGCTCCCCGGCCAGCCCGAGCCGCCGTTCCATCACCACGCCCGCGACACTCTCCACGGCGGCCCCGACCACCGCCACCACCCGAGCAGGCCCCGCCTCCGCCCGAGGGGTCGCCAGCATGCCCACCGCCCCGGCGCTGGCCAGCGCGCTCCCGGCGAACAGGAACGGCAGCTCCCGATAGGCCTCGTGCCAGGCGGGTACGGCGGTGTCGGCGACCACGACGGCGGTGTAGGTGGCGGTCAGCGGGCCGGTCAGGCCCGTGGCGAGGACTGCCGCGTCTCCCACGGCGGGCAGGATCCCGGTCAGCTCGGTCGCGGCGGCGACCGCCGACAGCCCGCCCTGGGCGGCCAGGAGCCAGGAGCCCAGGCTCATCGCAGAGGTGGGCTTGAACACCCGGAACATGTTGAGGAAACGTTCAGGCCTGCCCAGTTCGGCGATGAGGAACCCGGTGCCGGCGGCAGCGCCGACCGCCGCCGCGACCCGGGCGGTGCGCGCCAGCCGGTCGTGCCCGGTGAATCCGGCCATGACCGCCATCACCGACGAAGCCCCCGACAGACCCCCCGAGTAGAGATATGCCGGCATATGGGGTTCGTGCCAGACGGGGGCCTTGAGCACCGGCCGCCCGTAGTAGGACCGGAACTCCGCCTCCGGCACCATCGCCCGCTCCCGCGTCACCGCCGCACTCCCCTACGCGACCCCGCGAAGGCCACCGCCACCGCCCCGGCCAGGGACAGCGCCGCCGCCCCCGCCCAGCGCCACATGTACGGCAGGTCGCGGGTGGTCACCACGGGATCGGGCGGCAGCCCGTACACCTCGGGCTCGTCCAGCAGGAGGAAGAACGCGCCCGCGCCGCCCACCCCGTCGTCCGGGCTCTCGCCGTACAGCCGGGCCTCGGTGTGCCCGTCGGCGCGCAGCCGTTCCACCCGCTCCTCTGCCCGCTCGCGGAGCTCGTCGAGCGGGCCGAACTGGATCGAGTCGGTCGGGCACGCCTTGGCGCACGCCGGTTCGAGGCCGCCGCGTTGCCGGTCGTAGCACATGGTGCACTTCCACGCCCGTCCGTCGCCCTCCCTGCGGTCGATCACGCCGTACGGGCAGGCCGAGACGCAGTAGCCGCAGCCGTTGCAGATGTCCTCCTGGATCACCACCGTGCCGAACTCCGTGCGGAACAACGCACCGGTCGGGCAGACGTCCAGGCAGGCGGCGTGCGTGCAGTGCTTGCACACGTCCGACGACATCAGCCACCGCTCGATGCCCTCATCAGCGCCGTCGTCAGGCGCCCGCACCGGACGCGACTGCTCGATGAAGGCCACGTGCCGCCAGGTGCTCGCCCCGAGCGCCCCGGTGTTGTCGTACGACGTCGCCTCGAACACGAACCCGTCGTCGGGCAGCTGGTTCCACTCCTTGCAGGCCACCTCGCAGGCCTTGCAGCCGATGCAGACGCTCGTGTCGGTGAAGAAGCCCATCCGCTCAGCCATGGCGGTAACCCTCCAGCAGATCGAGCATCGCCCGGCCTCTCGGCCGCCTGCCGGGCCGGACGTCGCAGGTCATGGCCTTGCTCTCCTGAATGTGCACGTTCGGGTCGAGCACCAGCGGCAGCAGGTCGTTGGCGACGTCGCCGGTCACCAGGCCGCCACCGCCCCAGCCCCAGTGGTACGGCAGGCCGATCTGATGGATCACCCTGCCCTGGATGCGCAGCGGCCGGACCCGGCCGGTGACCAGCACCCTGGCCTCGATCACGGTGCGGGTGGTGACGATCGTCGCCCAGCCGCCGTTGACCAGCCCCACCTCGGCGGCGAGCCGCGGGGACACCTCGCAGAACAACTCCGGCTGCAGCTCGGCCAGGTAGGCCAGCGGCCGGCTCATGCCGCCCGCCGTGTGGTGCTCGGTGAGCCGGTACGTGGTCAGCACATAGGGGAAGCGCGGCGACTCCGGCGGGTTGTAGGGGCTCTCCGGCCGCGCGTAGATCTCGCGGGCGGGGTTGGCCTGCTGGGCGTACAGCGGGTTGCCGACCGGCGACTCGTGCGGCTCGTAGTGCGCGGGCAGCGGGCCGTCGGCCAGCCCCGCCGGCGCGTACAGCCAGCCCTTCCCGTCGGACTGCATGATGAACGGGTCGATCCCGGCCAGCGCCGCCTCGGCCTTGGCGCCTTCGGGCGGCACGTAGTCCGGCGGCTTGCCCTTCTCGAAGTCGGGCACGTCGTGGCCGGTCCACTCACCGCGTTCGGCGTCCCACCAGACGTAGGCCTTGCGCTCGCTCCACGGGCGGCCCTGCGGGTCGGCGGAGGCCCGGTTGTAGAGGATCCGCCGGTTGGCCGGCCAGGCCCAGCCCCATTCGGGTGCCACGGGGGACTGCTCCCGCCCCGGCCGGCGCCGGGCCGCCTGGTTGACCTCGTCGGCGTAGACCCCGCAGTAGATCCAGCAGCCGCAGCTCGTGGACCCGTCCGGCTTGAGCTGGGTGTAGGCCGACAGCGCCCGCCCGTCCGGGCCGACCCCGTTGATCTCGCGGAGCACCGCCGACGCCGAAGGATCCCGGTGCTCCCCCAGCTCGGGATAGTCCCAGGTCAGCTCGCGCAGCGGCCGGTCGATCTCGTCGCCGGACAGCCGTCGCCTGACCAGCCTGCCGAGGTGGTAGTAGAACCACAGGTCGCTGCGGCACTCGCCCGGCGGGTCGAGCGCCTTCTCCCGCCACTGCAGCAGCCGCTGGGTGTTGGTGAACGTCCCTTCCTTCTCCACGTGGCTCGCGGCAGGCAGGAAGAACACCTCGGTGGCGATGTCCTCGGTACGCATTTCCCCGGTCTCCAGTTCCGGACCGTCCTGCCAGAAGGTGGCCGTCTCCACCAGTGTCAGGTCGCGTACCACCAGCCAGTCGAGGTTGGCCAGGCCGAGGCGCTGCGCCCGGCCGCCGGAGGAGCCTACGGCGGGGTTCTCCCCGATCACGAAGTAGCCCTTCACCGTCCCGTCGATCTGACCCATCACGGTGGTGTAGTGACCGTGGTCGCCGGTGAGGCGCGGCAGGTGGTCGAAGCAGAAGTCGTTCTCCTCGGTCGCCGCCTCCCCCCACCACGCCTTGAGCAGGCTCACCAGGTAGGAGCGCCGGTGGCCCCAGAAGCCCTTCTCGCCGCCCTCACGGGCCAGATAGTCGTCCAGACCCTCGTGCCGGTGGGCGTGGGGCATGGCCAGGTACCCGGGCAGGAGGTTGAACAGCGTCGGGATGTCGGTCGAGCCCTGGATGCTGGCGTGCCCGCGCAGCGCCAGGATGCCGCCACCGGGCCGGCCCATGTTGCCCAGCAGCAGTTGGAGGATCGAGGCGGTGCGGATGTACTGCGCGCCCACCGTGTGCTGGGTCCAGCCGACCGAGTACACCCAGGCCGTGGTGCGCTCCCGGCCGGAGTTCGCGGTGATCGCGTCGGCGAGCTCGGCGAAGTCCTGGCGCGAGATGCCGCACAGCCGCTCGACCAGCTCCGGCGTATAGCGGGCGAAGTGCCGCCGGAGGATCTGGTAGACGCAGCGCGGATGGCGCAGCGTCGGATCCGTCGCCGCGCTGGGATGCGCGGCGGCACCGCCGGAGCCGTAGGTGTCCGCCCCGGCGGCTGCGGCGTGGTGCCGGCCGCCCTCCAGGTGCTCGCCCGGCGCCTGCTCGCCCGTCCCCTCGTACGCCCAGCTACTCGGGTCGTACGTACGCGTCTCCGGGTCGAAGCCGGAGAACAGCCCGTCGAGGTCCTCGGTGTCCCGAAAGTCCTCGGACACGATCGTGGCGGCGTTGGTGTAGGCCAGCACGTACTCGCGGAAGTCCAGCTCATTGCGGAGCACGTGGCTGATCAGCGCCCCGAGCAGCACGATGTCGCTGCCCGCGCGGATCGGCAGGTGGCGGTCGGCCAGCGCGCTGGTCCGGGTGAAGCGCGGATCCACGTGAAACACCTTCGCCCCCCGCGCCCTGGCCTCCACCACCCACTGGAACCCCACCGGATGGCATTCGGCCATGTTGGAGCCCTGGATGACGATGCAGTCCGCACCCGCCAGGTCCTGCTGGAAGGTGGTCGCGCCACCACGCCCGAAGCTGATCCCCAGACCGGGGACGGTGGAGGAGTGTCAAATACGCGCCTGGTTCTCCACCTGGATCGCGCCGAGGGCCGTGTACAGCTTCTTCATCAGGTAGTTCTCTTCGTCGTCGAGCGTCGCCCCGCCCAACCCGGCGATGCCCATCGTGCGGCGCACGACCTTGCCCTCATGGGTCTGCTGCCACGTCTCCCGCCGGGTCCGCACCACCCGGTCGGCGATCATCTCCATCGCGGTGCTGAGGTCGAGCCGCTCCCAACCGGTGCCGTGCGGCCTCCGGTACAGCACCTGGGTCTGGCGGCCGGGATGCGTGACGAGCTGCTTGCTCGCCGACCCCTTGGGACACAGCCGCCCACGCGAGATGGGCGAGTCGGGGTCCCCCTCGATCTGCGTGACCCGGCCGTCCTTGACGTACACGAGCTGCCCGCAACCGACCGCGCAATAGGGACAGACCGACCGCGCGACCTTGTCCGCCTCCTGGATGCGGGGAGTCAGCGCGTCGGTACGGGCGGAGCGCACGGCGTCGCCCCTGCCGTCCTCTCCCTTGAGCTGCCGAACCACCGGCCACCGGGAGAACCATCCCCCACCGGACATATTGCGGGTCCTGCCCCGATATGTCCGGCCTAACCTCGCTCCTGGGTGTTGAACCCGGCGTGCCGCAACCACGATGCTGAGCGCATGCGCGCCAGGGGCAGGGGTCGTCGGAAGGTGCCACCGGTCACGATCGCGGCGGCGAGCGTCGCGATCAGCCTGGTGGGGAACATGGCGACCAGCACCGTCGAAGTGGACGCGTGGTGGTGGAGCCCGCTCAACTGGCTGCTGACCGGCCTGTTCGGCCTGGTCATCGTGCTACCCGCGCTGCGCGAGCGGGACACCGGCCAAGTCGCACAGCTGGAGCCCGCGCTCACGGCCCTCCGGACCATGGTGAAGGACCAGTGGCACAACGAGGCGGTTCGGGTGCTGGCGCTGGAGACGGACCCGATGCCCGTCCGGTGGAACATGATCGACGAGCCGCGCTTCCTCGACGGTCCTGATGGCGTCGCCGTCGGCGGAGAGGTGACCTGGTCGGGATCGAGCGACCAGATCGAAGGTCTGGCCGGCCGCTTCCGGGGATCAGGCCGCCGCCTGGTGGTGCTGGGCGGCGCGGGAGCGGGCAAGACGACGCTGGCGATCCAGCTCGTCCGCGAACTGGTACGGGACTCCGGCGCCCAGGAGCCGGTGCCGGTGCTGCTGTCGATGAACAGCTGGGACGTCAAGGAGTTCGCGCACTTCGACGACTGGCTGGCCGATCGGATGGAGCAGGGCTATCCGGCGCTGCGCGCGTTCGGCACCGACACGGTGCGCCTGCTCTTCCGCGACGGCAAGATCGTGCCGGTCCTGGACGGGCTCGACGAGATGCCCACCGCCTCGTTGCCGGCGGTGCTGACCGAGCTCAACCAGGCACTGCCCGCGGAGACGCGGCTCGTCATCACCAGCCGCACCGCCGAGTACGCCGATGCGGCGCAGGCGCTGGACCGCGCGGCCGTGGTCAAGGCCGAGCCCCTGTCGGCCGCGGCCGCCGCCGGCTATCTCAACAAGATCCTCGCCCGGACCGTGCCTCATCCTGGCTGGCAGCGCCTTCTCGACCGGCTGCGGGACGGGCAGGTGACGCCGCTGTCGGAGACGGTCTCCAGCCCTCTGGGATTGTGGCTGCTGCGTACCGTCTACGCCGCCACCCCGGCCACCGACCCGTCCCCGCTGCTGAATCCCGCCCGCTTCGCCACCGCGGCCGCGCTGCGCGCCCACTTGTTCGACCGGCTCATCCCCGCCCTCATCGAGGCTCGGCCGCCCGCGCAGGGGTCCGACGCCGACCTGTTCCGGCCGCACCGCCTCTACCAGCCCGAACAGGTCACCCAATGGCTCAGCCACCTGGCCGGGCTGCTCGATCGCACCCCCGTCGAGACCGACAGCGTGCAGGTGGGCGGCAAGAGCATAGGAGTCAGAGACTTCGCCTGGTGGCGGCTCGCGGCCACGACCCTCCGCCGGCCGCCCCCCGGCCCCGGGGTCATGCTCGCGCTGCTGCTGGTGAGCGGGGCGTGGGGCCTGATCCTGGCGACGGTCCTGCTCAAGGACTTCAGCTGGTGGTTCGTCGTCGGCGGCATGGGGATCGTGATCGCCTACCGGGAGGGGGCCAGCCACAGCGACCACGGGACGTGGGCGTACGACCAGCCGGGTTACGTCGACCTCCGTCTCAGACGGCGAACCTTCTCGCTGCTCAGCCGGCTGCTGTCAACGCTCTCCCTCACGCTCGGAATAGTGATCTGGACGGCGCTGGTACTCGCCGCCGGGTATGCGGTGTTCGACCTCATCACCGGCAAGCCACTCACGGACGCGCTGACCGCCACGGTCGTCGTGGTGCTGCTGTTCGGACCCGCGTTCCTGCTCACCTCTCTGACAGACGCCGTGGTGCGGTGGGCCGAGGCGCCGGCCGTGGACGGACGGGCCAGCACGCCGCTCACGAGCTGGCGTGCGGACCGGAGGCTCAACCTCGTGCGGCTGCTCGTCGGGGGGTTCCTCGGCGCGCTCATCGGCGCGGTCGCGATCGGGGCGGCGGGCGCGTCCCCGAGCGAGGTGGCGGTGGGAATCCTGGTCCTGGCCACGGCCGGAGCGGCGTACGGAGCCGTGTCGGGCAAGCAGCACGCGTGGCCGGTCTACGTTCTGGCCACCTTTAGCCTGGCACGCGGGCGTCGGCTGCCACGCCGGCTGATGGCGTTCCTGGACGACGCCCACCGCCTCGGGCTGCTGCGCGCGGTCGGCCCGCTCTACCAGTTCCGGCACGCCGAGTTCCACGACCACCTCGCCACCCGCCACACGCGCCTCGCCGCCCGCCACGCACCCTCGCCCACCGGCGCGGCCCAGCCCGTCATCGGCGCCCGCATCCCGGCGGCCCAGCCTGTCATCGGCGCCCGCCTCCCCGTGCCCCGCCGCATGGACCTGGAGCTCAGCCCAGTGCTCTTGCGAACGATCGAGACCGCCCGAATGGTCTCGGGCGTCACGTTCGGTCCGGACGGCGCCGGCCTGGCGTGGACCGGGAAAGGTAAGACCACGCTGGCGGACCTGACCGGCCGGCCCCAGCGCGTCTTCCGCCACGGCAGCGGTCTGACCGCCGCCCTCGGCCGCCTGTCCAGCATGGGCTGGACGGCCGCGATCAGCCCCGACGGCCGGCGGCTCGCCATCACCGGAGAACGCCTCGACCTCAGGACCAGGGATCTCACCGCCGGGAAGATCTGGATCGTCGACGCCTCCACCGGCGCCGAACTCCTGGAGATCACCCACGACGGCGGCGTGCGGGCGGTGGCCTTCAGCCCTGACGGCGCCAACATAGCGTCGAGCGGCAACGGAAGCACCACCCGGATCTGGGACGCGGCGAACGGCGCCGAACTCCTGCGCATCGCCCACCCGGCCGCCCCGACCGGCATCGCGTTCAGCCCCGACGGGACCTGCCTGGCCACCGCCACCTCCGGCGGATGGTCACAGGACCGGCGCTGGGAGGCCGAGATCTGGGACGCCCGGACCGGCGTGGCGCTCCAGAGGCTGTACGAACCGGTCCCCGGCCCTCCGTGGGTCTTCGGGGCGCGTGACGTCGCGTTCAGCACCGACGGCGCCCGACTGGCCACCGCGGGCCACCACGTCACCTACATCTGGGACGCCGGCTCCGGCGCCGCCCTCGTGACGGTGCCCGAGAAATCCGGACACGTCGCGCTCAGCCCTGACGGCACCCTGCTCGCCACCGCCGGTCCCGGACCCGACGTCGTGCTCTGGGACGTAGGCGCCGGCCCAGAAGCCCGCGAGATCCTACGGACAGCGCACGGCCGGCGGGCCACCACCGCGGCCTTCAGCCCCGACGGATCCCTGCTCGCGACGGCCGGCGAGGACAAGACCGTCCGGTTATGGGAGCTGTGGCCACTCGAGAGCCTCTGATATAAAGATGATCAGTATATATTGATCACATGAGGCAAATGCAGGAGCCCAGCTTCCTGATCCTGACCGCGCTCGCCGCCGGTCCACAGCATGGGTACGGCGTCATCACCGACGTGGAGCGCATCTCCGACGGTCAGGTCCGCCTGCGCGCCGGCACCCTGTACGCCGCTTTCGACCGCCTCCAGGCGGAAGGACTCATCGCCGAGGACCGGGAGGAGATCGTGGACGGCAGGATCCGGCGCTACTACCGGCTGACCGGCGACGGCATGGCCAGGCTGGCGGCGGAGGCCGAGCGGATGCGCCGACATGCGCGAGCGGCCACCGTACGCCTGCGTGCCGCCGGCTCGGGAGGCACGGCATGAGCCCGCTGGAAGCCCGTTATCGCCGCCTCCTGACCTGCTACCCACGCGACCACCGAGCGCGGCACGAGGAGGAGATGATCAGCGTGCTGCTGGCCGGGGCACGGCCTGGCCAAACCCGCCCGGATCCGTCCGACACGGCCGATCTGCTGTGGGGCGCGCTGCGCGTACACGGGCGGCGGGCCTTCGGCCTGGTCTCCGCGCCCGCCTGGCGGGCCGGTCTGGCCCTCGCCCTGGCGCTGTGGCCGTTCCTGATACTGGCCAGCGCGCTGTCGACCGAGTTCGTGCTGGCCGCCGAGTCCCTGCGCAATCGCGGCCTCGCGGGCGTGCTGCAACGGCCGACTTGGATCCCGTTCGTAGCCGAGACGGTCGTCGTCGCGGCCCTGCCCGTGCTGGCCGTGCTCCTCGGCCGTCGTTGGATCGCCATGGCAGGCGCAGTCGCGTTCTCGCTCTATCTCTATAAGGCCGGTCACCCGTACTTGCTGGAGCAGGACGTGCTGATGTTCCCGAACCCCGGCCCCGTCCTGCTGGCCGAGGTGTCCGCGGTCGTCATCGCCTTCTTCCCCACGGCGCACCGTGCGATCACGCTCATCCCCTGGCGCGCCTTCCTACTGTGGGGACCGCTCGCGCTGGTAGGACTGACCGCTGGCCAGGCCATAGTGCTCTGGGTGAATGTGATGGTCTACCACGACATCGTGACCTGGAAACCCGTGCCATGGCTCGTCGTGGTGGCATTGGCGGCCGGATACGCGTGCCGATCGGCCGTGGGGCGACGGGCGGCGCTGCTGCTGTTCCTGCCCGCAGCGGCCCTCGGCAACCTCGGAGACGTGCCGTTCTCATCCGCCCCCACAGCCCTCGCCCAGATCGGCTGCGCGGCCCTTACCTTCGCCGCCGCGGCGGCCTTGACCTGGCGCCGGAGCGGTCCAGCGGCTTCGGCGGTTGACGTCAGCTCCCCTTAGGGGCATCCACCATCCTTGCGACATGAGTGCAGTCGACATCTCCTGAATTTCCTGCTTCGCAGGCAAAACCCCAATCTCTTACTATTTCGCCAATGACGCCGGTCAGCAGCCAAAGGAAAAACAGCCCCGACAGGGTGAACGCCGTTGTCAGCATGCCGGGCGTCCCGTCCGTGGCGCCCCGCATCTGCGCGAAGAACACCATGACTCCCATGATCGAGAGCAACAGGCCACCCGAAAAACCGGCGACCCAATATTTCTTCGCCGCAAGACGCGAAAGCTTGGAAGGGGTACGCCGCTTCTTCACCGTGACCAGTACGCCACAACGGCCGCACTGTGACACACCCTGATGCGTGAATTCAGGATCCTGCGCCAGCGGTGCGAGGAGCATCGGCAGCGCGGTAGGCGTTTCGACGGCATCCGGGCCATGGCCGCCCCGGTACACATACCTTGAGTAGCCGAGCTGCCCCCACATCGGTACTGGCTTCAGGGGAGAGTTCGCCTTGCGTGCCACCGGACGCGCCATGTCACCCGCCAACCACGAGCTCCTAGTCACGCCCACTCTAGAGCGCGGCAGCGTTATCGGACCACGATCGTTCGGATCTCCCACGGGCCGAGGGCGAGTTCGAGTACGTCCGCGACCGGTGTCGCCGACAGCGGCCGGCCGAGCAGGTCGACCGTGGTGGCTTCGGTGAAGGCGCCGGTCACATAGGCGGTCGATCCCGTGTCGCTCATCGCGGCCAGCCGCACCTCGATGCCGGGACCGCGATCGTCGTCGGCGACGCGACGGATGCTCGAGACGAGGACGTCCGCACCGTCGACCCGCACGCCGATCGCGTCGGGCGGCAGTTGGCCTTCGGCGGGCGCGGTCCCGCGAGTGACCAGCACGTCGTTGCGGAAGTCCTCGGCGAGGGCGACCGCGTTCGCGCCCTGCCAGCCGGTCGCCGAGGGTACGACGGCCAGACGGTTCCCGATGCGTACGCCGAGATCCTGGGCGCCCGGTGCGGGGATCTCGGTCGCCGCGGGCTCGTCACGGAGTGGATGGATGTTGACGCTGATCGAGCCGATCGCGCGCAGCAGGGTGATGGCGAGTTCGGCGCCGTCGTCGACGAGTTCGTACTCGGTGGCGTGGTCGAGCAGGACGTTGGCGGCGCCGGCCGACACGAACGAGCTCGCGGGGAAGGTCGGGATCGGGTATTCACCCCAGCCGCCCTCGGCGGTGAGCCCACGCTCGGTGACGGCGAACTGCCCGGCGGAGGCGGACCCGGCCACCGGCTCGGGCAGCGGCACGTGGAAGCGGAGCCGGTGGTCGGCGGACTGGTTCAGGAACGACGTGGAGACGCGCACGAACGGCTCACCCGCACGCACCTCCACGAGCGTCTCCACCGGGGTCGGCACGGTCTGGCCGCTGCGCAGGTCGCGGTCGGAGGAGAGCGCGGCAGGCCATGCGTAGACGCGGGTGACACGCACCCTCGAACGCAGCGGGCCGTTCTCGAGGAGTTCGATGGCCACCTCCGCCGGCTCCGACGCGAGCACGTCCTGGGCCGGTGGGGCGTAGTTGTAGCTGTCGCCGCGGTCACCGCCGTCGACGAGGCGGCCGACTCCGCACAGCACGGTGCCGTCGGTCCCGGTCACGTCCAGGGTTCCGTCGGCGGCGATCACGACCTCGACCAGCCCGTTCGAAAGCGTGCGGGCCGTCGCCGTCGCGGGTGCGAACGTCGCCGGCCGCACGGCGGCCCGGTCGCTCGGTTCGACCCGGAAACTCGCCAGCCCGGAGGCGGGCACGTTCACGGGCACGAGCGCGGTCGCCCGAGCCTCCGCCAGCGTCAGCACCGTCCACTCCCCCGGATGCGCGGCGGCCGCGGCGGCGACCTCCCGGCGCAGGATCAGCAGGTCGAACGGGCCGCTGGCGGGCACCTCGGCGAGGTGGAAGACGAGTGACCCCGGGGTGAGTTCGTAGTGGTCGATCAGGCGGCCGAAGAGCTCGCGGCGGTGGATGCGGCGCAGCACTCGTTCGAGCTGCGCGGCGTCCATGCGCTCGTCGCTGAGCACGGTCGGGGCCGCCGAGGTCAGTTGCACGGGATGCGCCGAGCCGTCGGCGGCGGTCGCGACCAGGACGGTTCCCTGGGGCGGGGCCACGACATCCACCTCGACCAATGCCGTACGCGGAAACGGCAGCGGGTTGGCGGCCAGGTAGCCGTCGCTCGGCACCAGGGCGGCGGGCTCGGCGAGGGCCGCGTCCCGGACCGCCCGCGCGATGTGCGTGGCTTCGGCGAGGCGCGCTTCGACCTGATCGGAGGTCTCGTCAGTGCCGGAGCCGACGACCGAGTCGTGCGCGCTCGACTCGATGATCTTGTGCCACGCGAGCGAGAGGAACGGCGAGTCGTCGCGCTGGGACCACAGGGCGTTCACCCGCTCGGCGTGGTCGATGGTGCGCTCGGCGACGGACATCCGCTGCTTGAGCCCGAGCCGCACGGAGAGCACGCCCGGGAGGATGTTGCCGCGCACGTGGCTGCGCAGCTCACCGGTGACCACGGCGGCGACCTCGTCGCGCACGTGCTCGCGGATGTACTCCTCGAGCGTCGCGATGGTGATGGCGCGCTCGTCGCTGGACGCGCGCCGCAGCCAGGCCGCGAGGCGCGGGTCGGGCGGGTTGTGGTCGGTGCCGGCCATCGCGAGCACCGGGTCGTCGCCCCACCGCTCGGCCGTCATCTGCGCGTACTCGCCGAGCGCGCGCCCGATCTGGTCGGGCACCAGCAGGACGTCGAGGCCGTTGTCGTAGCCGTCGAAGAGGAATTCGGTACGCACTTCGGAGCCGTCAGGAGCGCGCCAGCGGAAGGCGTGGCCGTCGACGGAGCCGGGAACACCGCGCCACAGCGCCGCGTGCTCGATCCCGGCGCGAGCCAGGATCTGGGGCATCTGCGCGACGTGGCCGAACATGTCCGGCAGGTAGCCGATGGGCATCGAGCCGCCGAGCTCCGCCGCGGCCGCCCATCCCATCCGCAGGTTGCGCACGATGGTCTCGCCGGAGCAGAGGAACTCGTCGAGCAGGATGAGCCACGGCCCGATGGCGAGCTGACCACGGGCGACCAGGGCCATGACGCGATAGCGGTTCTCCGGTCGCATCTCCAGGTAGTCCTCGATCGCGGCCATCTGCCCGTCGACGGTGAACCGGAAGTCCACGTCCGCCTCGGCCGTCTCCAGCACGGTGTCGAGGGCGGCGACAAGGCGGTGCCGGAACACCTGGAAAGGCTCGTACCATTCCCGGTCCCAATGGAAATGGGGCACGAAGACGGCGGAGTTCTGCATAGGAAGAGAGACCTTCTACTTGAGGGAGCCGGAGGCGAGCCCGGTGCGCCAGAACCGCTGGAGGAGGATGAACAGGATGATCACCGGCACGATCGAGACCAGCGAGCCGGTGATCACGGATCCCTGAAGGAGCGAGACCCGGGCGGTCTGACCGTTCCACTGGTAGAGGCCGAGCGTGATCGGAAAGAGCGACTCCTTCTGCAGCATCACCATCGGCAGGAAGAAGTTATTCCAGATGCCGACGAACTGGAACAGGAAAATGGTCACCAGCGACGGCGTCATCAGCCTGAACGCCACCGAGAAGAACGTGCGGAACTCTCCCGCACCGTCCAGGCGCGCCGACTCGATGATCTCCTCGGGGACGGCGGCGGCGGTGAAGACGCGGGCGAGGTAGACGCCGAACGGGCTGACGATGCTGGGCAGGAACACCGCGAGGTAGGTGTTGACGAGCCCGGTCGCCGAGAACAGCAGGAACAGCGGGAGCGCGAGCGCCGTGGTGGGAACGAGGACACCGCCGAGGACGACCGAGAACAGGAACTCCCGGCCCCGGAACTTGAACTTGGCGAGCGCGTAGCCGCACAGCGCGGAGATCAAAGTGCCGACGGCCGCGCCCAGCACCGCGTAGATCACGCTGTTCAGCGCCCACCGCCCGAAGATGCCGTCGCTGCGGCCGAACAGGGTGCCCAGGTTCTCGAACAGGTCGAAGTGCGAGAACGCCAGCCCGAAGGTGGAGGCGAGGTCGCCCTGCGGTTTCGTCGCCGCGACGATCAGAAAGTAGACCGGCAGCAGGAAGTAGATCGCCAGCAGGAACATCAGCGCCATGGCGGCCGTGCGGCTGACGCGGCTTTCGCGGATCAGGCTCTGGTCGCTCACAGTCCGGCCCTCTTCGCGGTCAGTCGCATGAACCCGAAGCTCAAGACGAAGGTGATGACGGCGATGACCACGGAGATCGCCGCTGCCAGTTGGTAGTTGTTTCCGGAGGCCACCGCGTACGCGAGCATGTTCGGGGTGAACGTGCTGGAGATGTTCGAGGAGATCTGGCGCAGCACGGCCGGCTCGGCGTAGAGCTGCAGCGTGCCGATGATCGAGAACACCGTGGTGAGGATGATCGACGGGGCGATGATCGGGACTTTGATCCGCCACGCGATCGCCCAGTTGCTCGCACCGTCGAGCTTGGCGGCTTCGTAGAGCTCCTGCGGGATCGCCTGCAGCGCCGAGAACATGATCAGCATGTTGTAGCCGGTCCAGAGCCAGGTGGAGACGTTCGCCGCCGACCACAGCACTGCTCCCGGGCCGAGGAAGTCAGGCTGGAGGCCGAGGCCTTTCAGCAGGTCGACCAGGGGGCTGAGCTGCGGCGAGTAGAGGAACGACCACATGATCGCGGCGATGACGCCGGGCACGGCGTACGGCATGAACGCCGCGACGCGGAAGAACGCCTTGAGCTTCAGCAGGGGCGTGTCGAGCAGCAGCGCCATGATCAACGCGACGAACAGCATGACCGGCACCTGCACGACGCCGAACAGCGCGATGCGCCCGATGCTGGCCCAGAACTCGGTGTTCTGGAACACCTGCCCGTACTGCTCGAAACCGCCGAAGGTCGTGTACGACGTGCCGTACTGGCCGCCGGTACGGCGCACGACGAGGAAGCTCTGCCAGATCGCGTACGCGATCGGCACCAGGTAGAACAGCACGAACGGGAGGAAGAACGGGGCCAGGAACGCGACGATGGTGCCCGCCCGGGGGCCGCCGCCGTTGGGACGACGACGGCTCCCGGCCCGTGTCACTGCGCGGGTTGCGATGTCAGTCATGCCGCGGTCAGTTGCCCGCCACCGCGGGGATCGCTTGATCCTTCATCGACTTCAGCGCGGCCGCCTGGGCGGCCGTGATCGCGTCGGTGAGCGTGCCGCTGCCGCCTGCCGCCTTGGCCATCGCGTCCTGAAGCGCCAGGTTCACCGTCTTCTGGGTGGGGCCCCAGGTGAAGCTGGTGTCGATGTTCTTGGACGAGTCGGCGAAGACGTCGAAGATCTTCTCGTTGTTGTAGTACGGGACGCCCTGCGAGAGTGCGGGCAGCTCCGAACCGGCGGTGGCCGCCGGGTAGAGGCCGCCCAGCTTGTTCTCCAGTGCGAGGGCTTCCGGGTCGGTGTTCAGCCAGGAGTTGAACATGACCGACTCGTACAGGTGCGTGTTGCCCTTCATGAACGCGACGGTGGATCCGCCCCAGTCGCCGGATGCGGCGCTCGAACCCCACGTCGGCATCGGGACGATCGACCACTTGCCGGCCTGGTCGGGCAGGTTGTCGCGGAACATGCTGTAGCCCCAGGCGGCGCCGACGTAGCTGGCGATCTGGTTCTGCTGGTAAGCGGCGTACATCGGGGTCGAGCCGTGGGCGAGGTCGGTGCGAACGAGCTTGGCGTCGATCAGCTTCTGCCAGTACGCGGCGACCTGCTTGCTCTGGTCGGACTCCACGGTGACGTGCCACTTGTCGCCGGAGTAGCCGTACATCTCGGCGTTGTTCTGCCAGAGGAGTCCGTTGAACCACTCGGCGTTGTTCGGGTCGAAGAACGTGATGCTGAGCTTGGGGTCCGCGTCGTGCAGCTTCTTCGCATCCGCCGCGTACTCGTCCCAGGTCTTCGGGATCGCGAGGCCGTGCTTCTTGAAGAGGTCGCTGCGCACGTAGAGGGCCATCGGGCCGGTGTCCTGCGGGAAGGCGAACACGCCGGTGCCGCCGAAGCTGGACTGCGACCAGGTCCACGGCACGAACTTCGACTTGGCCGCGGTGGCCGCCGAGCAGGCCGAGGCGTCCACGAAGGCGTCCTGGGTGCGCATGTTGGGGAGCTCGTCGTAACCGACCTGAGCGAGCTCCGGCGCCTTGCCCGCCTTGAGGGCGTTGCCGATGGTGCCGTACTGGTCGTTGGAGATGTTCTTCATCTGAACCTGGATGTTCGGGTTCTTCGTGTTCCACAGGGCGACGACCTGGTCCATGCCCGGAACGGTGTTCCAGTACTGGAGGGTGACTTTGCCCTTCGCGGGCTCGCAGGAGGCCGCGGACGTGCCACCCGACGGAGCGGGCGACGAGCACGCGGCGAGTACGGCGGCTGCGGCGACGACGGCGCCCGCGAGGCGGATGCGCGTGACTGTGTTGCTCATATTTTCTTTCCAGAGAACGACTGGCGACGGCGCTGGACGGGCCGGCGATGGTGTCGGTTCGAGCACCGAGCGCCATGGCGGGTTAGCAAATCATATTTTCAAATTGCTCGTCAACACGTTGTGAGGCCAAAGGGGCGCGGTCACTCCGCCGTGAGCAGCAGGGCCGACGGCCGGGGCGAGAAGGTGTTGTCGAGCACGAGAGTCGCGGCTCCGACGGCGGCGACATCGACGGGGATCGCGGACTGGGCGAACCGGATGGGGTGCGGCGGGACGAGTGCGGGATCATCGCGCACCGCGTCCGGCAGCGCGTCGAGGATCACCGGGGAGATGCGCGCCCAGAACGGCCCGCCGAAGATGACCTCGTCGATGTCGAGCAGGTTCACGATCACGACGATCGCGCGCGCCAGGGAACGCGCGACGTCGATCAGAATCGCCCTCGCCTCGGGCCTCCCGGCCGCGGCGAGGGCCGCCAGCCTGCTGAACGCCGCGTCCACATCGACCGTGTCGTCGAGGTCGCCGGCCTCGGCCGCCGAGAGCACGCCGTCGAGCACCGCGCGTTCGACGAGCGCGCGCGGAACGGTGATGTACCCGACGCAGCCGCGTCGCCCGCACGCGCACACCGGACCGTCGGGATCGACGGTGATGTGACCGGCATCGCCCGCATTGGAGCTGACGCCACGAACGACCTCACCCGCTACCGACAGGCCGGTGCCGAGACCGGTGCCGTAGTACATGAACGCGAAGTCGCGGCTGCTGCCCGGGACCGCGAACCACAGCTCGGCGACGACCGCGGCCGTCGCGTCCTTCTCCAGCAGCACGGGCAGCCCGGTCGCCTCGGCGAGCGAGCGCCGCAGGGCCACCCGATACCAGTTGGGCATCATCGGCGGGTTCAGGAGCACACCTTCGTCGACGTTCACCGGGCCGGGCGACGCGATGCCGATCCCGAGAATCCGCGACCTGTCGACGGCGGAACCCACGATGAGCGCTTCGATCGCGTTCGCCATCTCGTCGATGACCGCGCTCGGGTCGCCCGCGGTCGGTGTGCCGGTGCGCGAGTGGTCCCGAACCGTGCCGGACAGGTCGACGAGCACGTACGTCACCGCTGCGGGATCGATGTGCACCCCGATCGCGAAACCACCGCTCGGGTTCAGCTTGACGACCGCCGGCGGCTTGCCGGGGCCGCTCGTACGCGTGCCGTGCTCGTCGACGAGACCGGCATCGAGAAGACGCCGGCAGACCTTCGTCACCGTCATCCCGCTCAGGCCGGTCAGGGCGGCGAGCTCGGACCGGGTGATCCCCTCGGGGCGCCGGCGAATGGCGTCGAGAACGACCGTCTGGTTGTACTCACCGACGGCGGGAAGGTTCGTTCCCGTGCGATCCAAGGCTGACCTCCCCACGCGCTGTGGCCCGTCGAAAGCCTAGCGGTGCCCTGTTTGGGCTGAGTCCGTCCCGATGACGACGGGCATCGGGGTGGTCGGCCCGCCCTGCCCCAGCAATGACGGCGGCGTTCTTGTCGAATCCGATTGCATATGAGCAAAGCGGCACTCAATATGGACCCGGAATCCCGATGAGAGCCGGTGCCGAGTTGGCAAACCATTCGAAATACCCACGAATCCGACATCCGATTAAGCAGCGGCGTTGGTGGAATCGGCCTGCCGCAAAATGGGCCGGAACTGCCATTGCCACCCCGGTGCTTGTCGGCGTGCTGATCTGGGCGATACAACAGCCGTTCACCCCGTCAGCCCGCCCAAGTGCCACGCCGGAGTCTCGTACGCCCTCGCCGACCCCGACACGCCCCGCGGGGCCGCCGGTGTCCGTCGATCTCGTCCAGGTGGAACATTCGGACCTGCACAACAACTGGATCTTTCCCCAGGCGGTGACCCTCTCAGACGATCAGCTTGCCCAGCTCAATGCCCTGCCGGAATATTCAGGTGCCCAACATCGATGGTTTCGGCAACAAGGTGGAGTCGACCCGAGCAGCACCAACCTCAAGATCGTCGTTCACGGCAACGTGGATCGGCCCGTGCGCATCGTCGGCATGAAGGCGGTCCCGCGCTGCGGTCCGCCGCTCACCGGCACATTGTTCGAGAGCCCGAGCGCGGGTAATGAGGAAAGCGTAAAAATCGGCCTTGACCTCGACAAACCAGACCCCCGAGGCAAGACGCTGATCAACGACTTGGAGTGGGGTGGAGATTACTTCCAGCAGAAGACGATCTCCCTCAAGCGCGATGAAGAGATCACTTTTCAGGTGATCGCGAAAACACAGAAGCACTACTGTGAGTTCTCGATCGCGCTCGATGTTCTCAGCAACGGCAAACTGATCGGTCAGAGCATCGACGATCACGGCAAGCCGTTCAAAGTCAGCGCCAGAAACAGCGACTATTCCTCGTACCAGAAGATGTACATCGGCGGAGTAGCCAACCCCGACGACGGCAAGTGGCGCAGCGTGGATCCGCAGACCTACCAGTAGGTTGAATGCGACGTCACGTCGGGCCATTGAGCGCCTCGGCGCGCGCTTCGAGGGCGTGTTGCGCAGTTGGGCGCCCGGCGAAACGGGGATGTTGCGAGATTCGGCCATGTTCTCCGTGATCGCTGCTGAGTGGCCGGTCGTCAAGTCGGCGCTGCGTGCTACGGGGGGCGCCGAGATCAGGGTCCGGTCATGGAGGGCAGCAGGTAGTCGCGGATGAACGCCCTTGAGTCGATCTCCTTGTTGCTGGTGTTCTCGCTGGTGTTCTCGCTGGTCACGAGCACGATGTCCGCGCTGGGGATCACGTAGACGAACTGCCCGCCGTATCCCCAGGCGAAGTACATCGAGCGTCCGGAGATGGTGTCCATCCACCAACCCTCGGAATAGGCCAAGTCGTCGACCTGTGAGGTCCGGGCCTGCGCCGCCCGCACCGCACTATGGGGCACGAGCGACTGGCCACCCCACTTGCCGTCGTGCAGGTAGAGCAGGCCGAACTTGGCCAGCTCCCGTGGCGTCAGGTAGACGTTGTACCCGCCGGAGAAGATGCCTCGCGGGTCACGGCCCCAATGCTCGGCCGTGATGCCCATCGGTCCGAACAGGTACTGGTGAGCGAACTGGCAGGTGCTCATGCGAGTGGCCTTCTGCAGCACGGCCGAGACCACGTGCGTATTGCCGGTGCTGTAGTTGAACGCCGTGCCGGGGACGGACACGAGCGAACGGCCGAGAATCGCCTTGACCCAGTCCGACGCCTTCTCGACCTGGCTTTCGGTCGAATCCTCCGTCCAGTCGAGACCCGATGTCATGGTCAACATGTGGCGGATGGTGATCTTTTTCTTGTCCGGCGACGCATTGCCGAAGTACTCCGGCAGATAGTCGGCCACCGGGTCGTCCAGGCTTCCGATGTAGCCCTTCGCCACAGCGATGTGGACCAGCGCCTGCAGAATACTCTTCGACGCCGAGTGGACGTTATTGCTCCGCTGCGCGTCACTACCGTGGTAGTACCGCTCGGCCACGAGACGGTCGTGCCGGATGACCAGCGCGCTGAACAACGACGCGTTGTTCCCGAGCTTGGTCAGCCCCGTACGCAACATGGTGGAATCCAACCCCTGCTCCTCCGGCGGGGTCGGCGACAAGGCCGCACCGCCGCCCCGGGGATCCGGGTACGTCGGATTGCTCTCATAGAACGTCCGGCCGTTACCTGCGATCCGGTCGCAATCGACGGTCGCCGTCCTGGCCGCCGACTTCGGCGATGCCGCCTCGGTGCACCCGGCCACCGCCAGGAGCGACAGCATCGGCACCACCCAAGTGATCCACCGTAATCTTTGCTTTCGCAATCTCATGACCGACTTCATTTTCCTGGGGCCTTCCCTGCGAAGAGATGCGACTTCCCGCAGGGCAAGCCCGCCGCCATGGTGGCGATGACCCGGAGAGATCACCTCCACCACGCCGACCATCTCTAATCGATGATTGCGGTGACTTCAGCCTCAATGAGAATGTCGGGATCAAAGAGGATGTCGACCCCGATCAGCGCCGCCGGCGGCGTAGCGATATCGAACTCGCGGGCCGCCTGTTCAATGCCCGCGTTGAAGGCGTCGTACATTTCTCTCTTCCAGCCTGCGGCGTACCACGTGAAGCGGACGACGTCGTGGAACGTCGCCCCTGCCGCGTCGAGCGCCTTGGCGATGTTGCGGTAGACCTGGGCAACCTGTCCGGCGAGGTCGCCCGGTGCCACAAGCTCGCCGTTCTCTTCCCAGGCGACCTGTCCCGCAATATGAACCTGCCTGCTCCCCGTCGCCACCGCGACGTGATGATAGATCGGGACCTGGACATGCCTATCAGGGTTGATCAGCGAAACAGCCACGAGATCTCCTACTCAGTCTTTCATCTGGTCGGGTGAGCGCGCAGGCGACTGAGCGCCGTCATGGGCCACTTCAGCGCTCAGCGGCCAAGAGCTATCTGACTCTCTTGCAGTTACTCAGGAACCATAGGAGAGTGTTCGCTGACGTGGAAGAACGCACTTTTCAGTGACTGGGGAACCTGATGGTGACCAAGCAGCTCAGAGGCTCGTCCGACGAAGCGGACCTGAGGCGCGCGGACTCCTTGGCGCGGGAGATCTTCTCGGATGTCGCCAACAAGTGGGCGTTGCTGATCATCGAGGTCCTCGGTGAGCGCACCCTGCGCTTCAGCGAGCTGCGGGACGAGGTCGAGGGCATCAGCCACAAGATGCTCACCCAGAACCTGCGTATGCTGGAGCGCAACGGCCTGGCCGAGCGAAAGGTGTACCCCACCGTGCCGCCGCGGGTCGAGTACACCCTCACCGAGCCGGGCCAAGCCCTGCGAGCAACGGTCGATCTGATCTGCGGCTGGACCCACCAGTACTTCGGTCACATCGAGGGTGCCCGCCGCCGCTTCGACACCTGACGGCTTGGAGCACGTACGGCTGCCACACTGACATTCAGCCGCCGATTCATGGCATCGGTTGATGTGCGCCTTGCTGCCGGATCGAGCCGATCTGGCCGACCCGGCGTTGAACATCTCAGGTGTGCCCGCGCACACGCTCTACTACAAGGACAACTACCCACGCCTCCGGTGGGCTGACGGCGCATGCGAGCTCGATGTCGTCGCCTGCGGCTGAGGCCGTGGGCGTCGTAGGCATAGGCTACGGTCCGGTGTCATGTCTGGAACAGACGATGCTCTCTTCGACGCGGTCAACCCTGCGCACGGCGCTCAGCCCCTCAAGCAGATCGCGAGGATCCGCACCCTGCTGGCCGAAGGCGCCCATGTGTCAGCGCGTGATGAGCAGGGCGCCACCCCGTTGCACCGGGCGGTCCAGGCCCCTTACAACGACAGGGACCCGCTGCCCGCGCTGGAGGTGGTGCGTGCTCTGCTGGAGTCGGGTGCGGATGTGCACGCCCGCGACCGGAACGGCGTCACGCCCGCCGGCCGGGCCGTCCTGCTCAATGACACCGCGCCGGAGGCCGCCGTCGACCGGTCGGTGGCGATGCTGGAGCTCCTGGTCGAGCACGGCGCCCGGCTGGACGGACCCTGCGGGGACGTCATGGGCGGTTCGTACGCGCACCACAGCACCACCGCTGCCCCGGTCTACGCGTTCCTGCTCGACCACGGCGCGCCGACAGCGGTCACCGACGAACTCGGCAACACACCCCTGCACGCCACCGTGAGCTCGGCCCGGCCCCAACTGGTGGAACTCCTGCTCCGGCACGGCGCCGACACCGCTGCCGTCAACCAACTCGGACAGACACCGCTGGGCATCGCACTGCGCCTGGACCAGTACAACGACCATCAACGACACGCCCGGTCGCAGATCGTGCCCATGCTGGAAGCGGCAGGGGCACCCGCACACGTCCGCTACCCCCTCACCGAGGGCGGACCCCTGCCCATCGACATGGACGCCGTACGCCAAGCCGCGACGGAACTACGCGCCGAGGGCGAAGACAGCCCCAGCCTGCAACGGTTCGTGGAGCAGACGTACGACAGTTACCAGCACTTCACCACAGAGCTGAACCGCAGCTGTGGCCCCACCCATTGGCCGTGGATGCTGGAGCTGTGCCGCAGAGCCCTCGGCGACACCGCCACGACCTGGACCCTGGTGGGCGAGCAGGAACTGCGTGCGCCCTTCTTCCACCACGGAGATCTCGTGGTCAAGGGAAACCTTCAGGTGATGCGCTCCTTCGTGGTCACCGGCTCTGTGAGTGTCGAGGGCTGCCTGGCGGACTCGCGCCCCGCCTCGTGCGTTGCCGTCGGCGACCTGGACGCCCACGCGGTGTACACCGACGGGGAGATGTATGTCCGCGGCGAACTTGAAGCGGACATCGTCTATGGCTACTACAACGACCACACCCTGACGGCGGACTGGATCACGGGGCGCCTGGTCATCCAGGACGAGCACTATGTGGACGCCATCGTGCAAGCGGAGCACCACTTCGACATAGGCGAGTACGACCAGGGAGACAACAAGGACGTCCAGGAGATCCTGCGCGCCATCCTGGTGGACGAGGTGTTCATCAAGGACGACGATGACGAAGAACGGCTGAACCAGGGTGCACTCTTCTCCCGCCTATGGGAAGGAAAAGCCGTCTTCCGCCCCACTGAGTCAACCTGACCTGGCCCAAAGGATCTCCAGGATGTCGCCGTCGGCCGAGTAGTACAGCATGCTGCCATCGGCACTATCTCGGCTGCCGTCGCCACCGGCCGCGTGCAGCATCTTGAGCGCCACCCGGAGCTTGTGGCGGCCGGCGTCCAGAGCAAACTCCTGCAAGTCTGGCGCGAGCGACCAGGTCGTTCTCGTCGCGTGATCCGAAGCCGATCATTACTATCCTGGCATGCCGCTGGATCAGGACATTCAAGCCGTCATCAACCAGGCCGGACATCTCAAGAGCCAAGGACGTATCGACGAATATCGCGAGCTACTCTGTGCTGCCGCTGATGACGGTCACGCGGCAGCCGCTGCTCAATTGGGATGGCTGCACTGCTTCATCCCCGAGTGGAACAGCGCCGATCTCTTTGACGGCCCCCGCTCGGGATGGCGATCACCGGCCGAGTCCTGGCTCCGGCGTGCGTGGGAACTGGACCCCGACGATCGCGGCACAGCTAGGCTGCTGGCCGCGCTGTTGCTGTGGCAGGTGCGCGAGATGCGGGCCCACGACCCGTATGACGGTGACTGGATCGACGAGGTCGATGACGAAGAGGAAGAACCCGAGGAGATCTGGGAGACGGCGATCCAAGCCCGGCACGACGAGGCCGTGCGACTGCTGGAGCATGTGTTGCGGACCGATCCGGCGGACGCGTCGGCTGCGGTCGGCCTGTTGGCGGTCCGGGAAGCTGACTGGACATGCCACCTCATCGAGCACTCGATCTACCAGCCTCCGCTGCCGGCCTCCGATTCCGAAGGACGCCGACTGCTGGAGGAGATGGTCGCCGCAGCGCGGCAGGCAGTCTCGATCGATCCGGCCGATTCCCTAGCCGTGGGGTTGCTCGCCACCGCGTTGCGATGGCAGGAGGACCCGCAGGCCATGGAGTGGTCGAGGCGGTTTCAGGCATTACGCACCGAGATCCGCTGGGACGGAGAACCACCTGCGGAAAGGGGTCACGATCGGGCCGCCCACGGCCGGTTCAGCTGGTACCTGCTGGAGATCGAATACGAGTCCGATCCCCTGCATGGGGACGTCGTAACGGACACGGTGGTCACCGGCGATCTCGATGTCCTGCGCTGGGTCTGTGATCGTCATCTCGCTGCTCGTCTCAAAGCAGTCCTCCAGGATGGTGATGGGGACTGCGGATCAGTCGAATTGGCGCTGTTCGAGCGAGGCGAGCTAGTGGCCAACATTGATCTCACACCGCACCTGCAGATCGGGGATGACGGATCGCCGCACATCGATTGGACGGCCGACTCGCTCCCGTCTTTGACACTGACGGGCGAACCACTGCCGCCCGGGCACCCGGTCACCGAGGCGCCACGGATGGCAGTCACCCACTACGGCCACACCGATGGAACGTCCCCCGGGCGGCATTTCGGCGCCATCATAACCGCGTGAGGCCTCGTCTAGGCGTGCATGATCGATGGTCATGGCATGCCACCGGTCTCCAGCCCTTAACCCGTCCCTTCCGACTGCGTTCGGGCCCGAGTCTGCGCCAGGCGGTAGGAGTCGGTGCTCTGGGTTCCCGAGCGCCTGTCCAGGTCATCCAGCTCCAGGACCAGGGCGTTCTCTGTGTAGAGCGCGTTGGCCGCCGGTTGCGCAAACCGGACATTGCCCGGCGGGGTCTCTGGTCTTGAGAACATACTCATTTGTGAGAATCACCGTGCGCCACGGAGCCGGCACTAGTTGACCTCCGAGTTGACGCGGCATCGGGCGTCCCAGTTGATTGTCGGTGAATGCTGCCATAGTCGACGGCATGACAACTCCACTCGCGTGGGTGCCCGCGATTCACGGCCATGAGTTGGCATTGGACGGGACGGACCTGAGATGCCGGAAGACCAATGGCCAGGTCTTGAAATCCGTCCCCAGTGCCGTACGGAGAAGTCCGGTCGGTGAGCAGTTCGCGGCGCTGCAGGAGCAGCTGGCTCGGCACGAGAAGGAGTGCCGGGCCACCGTGGAGTCGTGGTTGGTGAGCGGGATACCGGTCCCCGCCGGGCTCCTCGCGCGGGTGTGGCCGGATCCCAGCTGGCGGACCAGCTTGCAGCAGCTGGTGGTGTATGTCGATGAGCGGGTCGGGCTGTTGGAGGAGGTGTCCGAGGACGGGCGGGTGCGCATACAGGAGGCGGACGGCGTGCTGTACGAGCCGCCGATCGGGTCGCTCGTGACGCTGGTACACCCCGTCCTGCTGGACGATCTCGGGCCGTGGCGGCGGCTTCTGGAGGAGCATGGGGCCACCCAGGGGGTCGAGCAATTGAGCCGTTGGGTTCATCGTCGGCGGGAGGAAAGTGATCCCGAGGCCACCGGTATCGACGCGTACGGAGACGGGCACACCGACGCCCGGCCGCGCGCCGTTGCCAACGGCTTTGAGGTGCGGGGCGGATTCAGCGCGTACGCCGCGGCGGCGGCCACCGATGTGTCGTCGGCGCTGACGGCGGGGCTGGCGCCGGCCGGGACGCCGGGTGGGGAGGAGATCACCGCCCGCCGCTACAGCCATCCGTTGCTGGGCGCACGGCCCATGGTCCGGCTGACGGGGTGGACCATGGCGCCCGTCCAGGACCGGCTCCTGGCCGACGCCGGGTATACCGGGCCGGACGCCGGGGATCCGGTGGCGGCCGGGCACCGCCCCGACCCGCTCCGCTATCCGGCTTGGGCGATGGTCCATGACCTCGCACACACCGGGGTCGCGCTGTCCGCGGGCGTCGAGATGGCGCGGGCCGGACGGCTGGTCGGCCCCCGGCCGGGTCCGGCGCTGGAGGAGTTCCAGCGGATCGCGGCGACGCTCCCCGATGACCACCTGCCGGTGTTCTGGGAAGAGGTCGGCCGGATGTTCGTCGCTGCCGGGCGGGACAAACAGGGCGCGATGCTGTTCGGCAGGGCGCGGGCCGCCGACCGGCACGCCACCAAGGGCATCGATCCGGCCCGGCGGCGCGCGGTGTTCCTGGAGTTCGCGCTGGCCGGAGCCTTGTCGGCCAAGGACATCAAGGCGTACGTCGGCGAGCTGTCCCAGGGGACCGACCTCGTGGCGGCGTACAGCGAGCTGCGGGAGCTGGCCGTACGGCGGACGACGGGCGGGCTCGCGCCATGGCCCGAGATGCTCAAGCAGATCGGCGAGCTCGCCACGGCCGCGGGGCTGGACGTCGTCACCGAGCACCGGCTGCTGCTGGAGAGCCTCGTGGACACGCCGGCTCTGTGGCGGTCGGCGGACGGTTTCTGGACGACGCAGCGCAAGCTGCTGGTGCCCGCGGTCGCCGCTTCCGTAGCGCTGAAGAAACGGCTGCTGTGGCGGCTGACCGAGGTGCCGCCCTCAGCGATGGACACCTGGTGGTGCGGCCTGCTCGAAGAGACCGGGGCGCTTGACGAGCTCACCGGTGATGCGGGGAAGTGGCTGTCCGCGATGCTCGGCCGGTACAGCGGGGTCTCCTCCCCTCCGGTTCCCGAGGAGTTGCTACGGCTGCTGCCCCTGCTGGCGGACCGTATCCGGGCAGCGGGGACGCCGGTACGGTTCGGCACCGGCGCGCCCGAGGATTACTGCCGCATCGACGCCATCGCGCTGGTCCGCTGCCTGGACACGGGAATCCCGGTGGCGGACCCCGGACTGAAGGCGTCGCTGAGGAACTGGCAGGGGTCTGCTCATGTCGATCCGCAGGCGCTGATCGATGACGAACGGTTCGGGCCGGTGCTGGTCCGGTCCGTGCCTCATGAAGGGGACGAGTTCCGCAGGCTGTGGGGGGAGAAAGCCCTCCGGCCCGTCCTGCACGCGATCGTCGACACCGAGGTCCGGGGCGCACGGTCGGGCGGCCTGGCGGACGCGACCCTCGCGCTCCGCTGGATGGAGGACAACATCCGGGCGGACATGCTGAAAGAGACGCTCGACCTGCCTGCCCGGATCGCGGAGCTCGACATGGTGACGCCGCTGACCCGGACGCTGCGCGCGGGCATCCTGGACGAGCTGGGCTGGGCCGCCCTGGACGAGGCCGCCGCTGAACTCAAGGGCCAAAACTTCTGGTGCCGGGCGAGTTGGCCCATCCTGACCGTCCACGACCGCAAGAAGGCCATCGCGATAGGGCCCGGCGGCCGTATCGCGGAGCACCGGCTGCGGGTGCCGAGCGAAGCCGCCCAATTCCACTACACACCCGAGGTCTACTTCTCCGACGGACAGTTCCTCGTCCTGCACTACGTCAACGGCAGGCAGCAGCACTACTGGTCGGACACACCGAACGAGATCTTCAACGTACGGCCTCGGATGTGGGAGTCGCTCTACTACGAACCGGCTCGGCCCGGATACACGTTCATGGCGCCGAGCGGTCGGCGGTTCATGGGCCACCGAGTCCTCGACCCGCGCGAGGAGCGGGTCGGCCCGAACGGCCATATGTTCCACGACGGCCGAGACTTCTGGTGGCACACCAATGACGGTCTGGAATCACAGGTCCACCGCGTCGACCTGGCGACCGGCGAGCTCGCCGAGGACGACCTGCCGGAGTTCTTCGACCTGTCCCTGCTCGGCGAGGACGAGTGTTGGGACTTCGAGTCCTCGTCTCTGGCGCCGCTGCCGTACGGCGTCAAGGGGTCACCGCTGGGCAGCGATGGCACGCATGTGGGCCTGCGGGTCGCCGAGGACAGGGCGACCGGACAGGTCCGCTATCACCGTATCGACGGCGTCCACGGCGTGCTCGACAGGGCTGGAATCACCGCCATCTGGGGTCTGCTCGACGTACCGGGCGCCGAGAAGCGGCTGGTGCTCAGCGGCGGTGTCGGCCGTTACCGCCCGGTGCTCGCCCGCGACGCCGAAACGGGTGAGCTCTACTGGCAGGCCGAACTGAAGAACGACGGCTGGACGGACAACGAGCCCGACCCGGTGGCCGCCGGGACGCGGCTCATACCGCCGCCCGCCTTCTGGCACTTCTTCACGCCGCGCGACCCCGCCGGATCGCGGGCCCTGCGGCAGATCACCGAGGACACCGTGCGGCGTCTGCTGAAGGCCGCGGCCACCTCCAAGGAGGCGCTGCGGACCGCCGTCGGAAAGCTGCTGCCCGAGGTCGGCCATCCGCTGCTCGTACGGGGCATCGTCGGGTGCGTCCAGGAAGCCACCGAGATGATTTCCCGCCGGGATCGGATCCTGGCTCGGCTCCAGCGGCCCCGCCGGGATCGGATCAAGGTGTCGGAGGAGGACCTGGGCGGGGCGCTTCAGGGGCTGGTCAGCCAATACAACAGCGGCTACGGCGGCACTGCGACGCAGATCGAGCTCACCTCGGCATTCTTCGCCGGCACCATCGACGTGGAGAGCGCGATGGAAGGCTGGCGGGACAATGGCAGCACCTTCGACTGGACCGAGCTTCCCGGACGGATCGGAGGCCTCGCGGTCCGTGCGGTCAGCGCCGTCACCAGCACCGCGCACCGCCGGGCGCTGGCTCGGCTACTGAGGTTCTGGGCCCTTTCGCCGCTGGCCGAACCAGGCCTGCGGCGAGGCCTGTTGGACAGCGAGCAGCGGGCCGCGCTGTCCGACGAGAACGGCACACTGATGCCGTTGGACATCACCATGGTTCATGGCGACTGGGGCCGGTCCCATGTGGAGGCCACCTGGAACATCGCGGCGTTTCTGCAACGGGGGACCGTGTCCCGCCCCGCAGGTCTCCTCGACATCCAAGCGGTCCCCGAGGGCTGGGCCACGCCCGAGCGGCTGCACCGGCTGGTGGACGAACTGGAACGCGGCGGACCGGTCCCCTTCGACCCGGCCGCGGCCGCTCAGCTAGCCGAAGCCACCGACCTCGACCGCGCCGCGGCGGCCCTGCTCATGGCGGGTCTGCCGCACATCACGGACGACGGGCACAACTTCCTGCCGCCGGAGATCCGCAAGGCCCTGGGCCTGAAGGTGACGGATGCCCAAACCGCCCGCGACAGGCTCCGTCGCATACCGGAGATCGCCCGTCTGGAGCTTTACGACACCGCCATGCCCGAGGACCCGGCCGAGTTGTGGGACCAGACCGCGATGGCGGAGCGGCTGGCGGCGGCGTGGAAGGGAGTGGGGGCCTGACGCCGGAGGACCGAAAAGCATTTCGGGAAATCCGTTCTCAGTACGTCGGTGCCGCTCTGTAACGTTCATGAGATCTTGCCGAAAACCTTTTCGTCAGTCATGGTGTCCGTTAGGTCGGCCTGCCACTCGTTCCCCACGACACGGAAGACGCGTATCGATGAGACGATTACCCGCTGCCATTGCGCCGCTCACCGCCGTCGTAGTCTTTTTGATCATGACGGTGGCCGCCCTACCAGCCAACGCCGCGACGACATTCACCTCGACAGCCGTCAACCAGAACGGCGGCAACTGTCTGACCCTGCCCAACAGCTCCACCACCAACGGCGTCCAGCTCACGCAGGCGAGCTGTAACGGCGGCGCCAACCAGAACCTCACCTTCACCCCGGTGAGCGGCACCACCGACCAGTACACCGTCGCCACGTCGACCAGCGGCAAGTGCGTGGACGTCTACGGCGCGTCCACCGCCGACAACGCCACGGTCATCCAGTGGACCTGCTCCAACGCCAACAATCAGAAGTTCCGCCTGGTCCCGGTGACGGTCAGCGGGACCGACAAGACCTTCAGGCTCCAGGCGGTGCACTCCAGCAAGTGCGTCGTGCCCACAGGCGGCTCCTCGGCCGGCAACGCCGCCCTCGTGCAGTTGCCCTGCGACGCGGTGTCCTCACGGACCTGGCGGTTGCCGAACTACAGCAGCGGTGGCGGCACCACCACACCCCCGGAAAAGACAGTCCGGGTGTACTGGCTCAAACCGTCCGACGTGGCGTACGACCAGCGGTGGCCGGACGGCATCGCCAACGTCATGCGAGAGGCGCAGCGCTACTACAAGCAGGAGCTGGGCAAGACCTTCACCCTCAACACCACCGTGGTCGAGGTCGTCAACGGCGACCACGTGAAGAGCTGGTACGAGACCACGCCCAACGGGAGCGACCCGTACTGGTGGACCGTGTTCAACATGCAGCAAGAACTGATCAGGAAGCTGAGCCTGAGAGCACCCGACTCACGCTGGATCAACGTGGGTGAGATCAGCGCGGAAGGCTCCGGCGCGGGCGGCGGTGGCGGAGGTGGCTGGGTGATCCTGAACCAGCACGACGCCGACGGCGCCGCGGGCGTGAACGGCCCCATGAACCGCTGGTACGGCGGCATGGTCCACGAGTTGGGCCACGCCTTCGGCCTGCCCGACTCGACTTCCACCGACGGGACGCCGATGTCCGCGTCGTTCTACGACTACCCGAACACGCATTTCAGCCAGAGTCAGAAGAATGGGATCTTGACCGGTCCGTACGGCAGCTTCCTGAGCTGACATCGGACAGACGTATACCGGCCTGTCCTCCACCGACGGGGGACGGGCCGGTCCGCACCGAGTGCCCCTGACCTCGTCTACGCCCCGTCACGCAGCGCTCGGATCGCGGCAAGCACCTCGGCCCGGTTCCCGGCCGCCTTCATCCACCCGGGCAGCCGCTCCAGCAGCGTCTGCGACCCTGCGGGCGTGGGCCGCTCCCGCTGCGACGCGGCCACGTAAGCCTCCAGCAGCTCCAGATGCGGCACGTTGTACGCCCACAACACCCGCCCACAACACGGCCGCCGCAACCACAACGGCAGCCCGAAGTAGGGGTCGTCCGGCCCACCGAACGCCGGCACCACACGCGCGCCGCCACCGGTGAAGTACGCATCCCCGGCACCGCTGCTCCACCTCCGCGGCACCCATTCGGCGATGTGGGCGCACCCAAGACAGGTCAGCCGATGCGGCGCCGTCAGCCAGCCCATGGCGTACGTATGCCCGTCGCGATGATCAGGATGTACGGCCACCAACGCACGTCCGTCGCACCGCGGACACCGGACCAGGATCTCCTTGGCGAAATGCCACAGACGCACACCGGGATCCCGAAACCGGCCCCCGCTGGCTCGCTCGACTTCCACAGCACCCATCCTGCCCCGCCCGGTCCGGTCCGCGTTCTTCTCCGGCCTGGGCTTCTGCATCGGCCTACTGCCCGGCCAGAGAGACTCTTGAGCAACTCCGGCCATCGCCTACATGCGGGCCGACCTGCGGGAACGCGATTCATGTAATTGATCTGTGACGGATGGTCAATCCTTGCCCCTTCTCCGTCATGTCGGTCAGCGTTCGCCCTATTGCGGTGCGTAATCATCGCAGTGATCCGGCAAGGCTGCCGGATCATCTGTGCACACCGGAGAGGGAAATGGGATGAGCGAAGAGCAGGCACTACGGGCGGCGCGGGCCATCGGGCCGATCAGGCTGATCGCGCCGCTGGAGGTCTCCGCACCGGCACCCACGCCGGACAGGATGTGGGAGCTTCCCGGTGGCACCGCTTGGGTGTACTACGGAGAAGGCCACAAGAACCTGGTCCGTCCGGTCATCCTGGCCGACGGCTTCAACACAGGTCCATCCAACCTGCACGAGTCCTGGCATTTCCTGGAGCGGGGTGACTACCCCCTCATCAGCGAGCTGCGCCGCCGTGGCCACGACCTCATCATCCTCGGCTTCGCCGAGCGCAGCGCGTCGATCCTGGACAACGCGCAGACCGCGATCGCCGCCATCACCCAGACGATCGCCGAACGGTACGGGAACGCGCCGCTCACCGTCGGTGGCTTCAGCATGGGTGGCCTGGTCACCCGCTACGCCCTGGCCAAGATGGAGCACGACGGCATCGACCACCAGACGGATCTCTACCTCTCCTACGACAGTCCGCATCGGGGCGCGTGGATCCCGATCTCCCTACAGGCGTTCGCGCACTTCCTCCGGCTGGGCAACCCCGTCTTCTCCCGCCAGATCAACAGCCCGGCCGCGCGCCAGCTGCTGTTCCGTCACATCTCCGAGGTCGACAGCGAACCCCAGCAGGACAGGCTACGTAACGAATTCCTCGACCGGTTGAGCGAGGTCGGCTCGTGGCCCAGCATCCCGAGAAAGATAGGGGTCGCCAACGGTTCGGGGAACGGCACCGGCAACGGGGTTCCGGCCGGCGTCGAAGCGCTCAAGTGCACCGGCCTGGTGTTCAACGGCACCGTGCTCTACACCCAGTCCGCCGGGGACGACCAGCAGGTGGCCGTGCTCAGAAGCATCTTCGGCGCCGCCGAGGACATCCGTACCAGCGGGCTGCCCGAGCTGGACGGCGCACCGGGCGGGACGCTGGAGTCCTTCGGCATTCTGGCCGACGCCCTGAACCAGCACGACCCGGCCGAGGCGTACTACCGCTCCATCTGCTTCGTCCCCGCGGTCAGCGCCGTGGCGATCCGCGACCTCGACGACCAGGACGATGTGTACGCCGACATCGGCAGCCTGTCCCCGTCGGAAAGCGAGCTGGACGAGTTCCTGTGCGCGTCCAAGAACGAGGCGCACACCCAGATCACCGAAGAACTCTGCACCTGGATCCTCGATCGACTCCCGGAGCCGACACGACTGTGAGGGGTCCAGCCCACCAAGGACAAAACCCCACAATGAGCGGCGTTTCTGCTGACTGAGTGTTCCCGGACACTCAAGATGAGGATGAACGCGACATCCAAGGCGAGGATGTGGCGATGTGAGAAGACCCCGGCAGCGTGAGGCTGGCGGGGTCTTGGTGTGCGGGTTGGCAGCTTGATGTGCGTATTGTCACTGGGGCTCCCTGTTCAGAGGGTTTCTTCAAATCCATGGACCGAATTACAATCGCGGACTTGCAGGCAGGGGCTCCTCCGTAATCGCGGCTGGTAGGGCTTTACTCGCCCTGCGGGGATTCCGGCCAGTACGGGACCGCCTGCTGGGCGGCCGCCGCGATGGCCACGCCATCGAGTTCGACGATGCTCAGCTCGATACCGCCGACGGGCCACTCCACAGCGAGTTCGAAGCTCTCCCGGGGTGGCGAGGGCCAAAGCCACAGTCCCATGGTCATGACACCTGCATCCTCGTCACCGCTGCGCATGGACATGCCCGGGAGCAGCAAGGAAAGCTGCGGGCCTGGTGGCGGATCCTGTGGGAGCTGTGTTCTGTCCAAACGTTGTCCGACGGTGGTGGCCTTGGCGCCGTCGGCGAAGCGCACGCCGAACCGTAGCAGCTGGTCCGGTAACGGCTGATCGGCCCTCACCCCGGTGATCATATGAGGGAACACGGATAGCTGGAGGGCCTGGAAGTCGTCGGGGGACAGAGTCTGTCGCCTCGTGACGATGTCCACGTTGATCAGGCAGCCGGTGCTGAATGCCTGGATCGTTGGCAAGGTAATGGCGACATTCGGGGTGCGGGCCAGCGCCAATCCGCTGACCATCACCGCGCCCATCTCTTCCGCCGGCGGAGCGGACCAGGCCGGCAGTCCAGGCTTGGGTGGGCGAGTCGATTCTTCCTGAGCTGGCGGGGTTCGAAGAACATATTTTCACCATACGGAAACTCCTGCGGACTGCGTGATTTACGGCTCATGGAGATGGCTGCCTAGAAGAATTGGGGAAAGCCGCTGCTGCCACCAGGGGAGAGCCTGTCACTCCGTTGCGATGACCTCGTTGAACGGCGGTGCGGGTGGCGGCCTCGTCAACGATGGTCTTGTCAGCGGCGAAGGTGGCCAGGAGGGCCTGGAGGGCAAGGTTGTTGACGGCACGGGGACAACCGCGGCTGGTGGTGTGGATCAGCGGGGCGGCATCCTCGGTGAACAGCGGGGCGGAGCGGCCGGTCAGCACGACGTGATGGGCGAGGTAGCTGCTGGTCTCCTGCAGCGTCATGCCGTTCATGTGGTAGCGGACGGCGATGCGTTGATCGAGCGCGGCCAGGACACCGAGCTTGATCTTCCGGCGCAGGGTCGGCTGCCCGATCAGCACCGTGGCGAACGGACTCGACGAATCCATGTCGTGGTTGGTCAGCATGCGCACCGATTCAAGCTGGTCGTGCGCCAGCAGATGCGCTTCGTCCAGATCACCGACCGCGGGAGCTCGGATCCATGCTCTGACCTGTGGCTATTCAGAAACTACAGGTCCGCGACGAGGGCTGTGGGATGCAGCCTGTGTGAGCGTGTCACATAGGAGCAGCCCCGCCCATCGGGTTGGGACACTGTTGGCATATTGATCAACAGGTCATGTTGCAAGGCGTAGCGCTGCGAAGTGGGATGTCCGGGTCGTGGCGGCGATGGGAGCGTTGGTGTCGGGGATGACGGGGCAGACAGCAAAGATCGAATCGCGTTGTGGCAGATGCGAGGACATCCTTGTCCGTCAGGTGAACCAGTTCATCGACAGCGGGCAGTTGCGTTGGGATGCCGAGGTCGCCTGCGAGTCCTGCGGCACTGGCTGGTGCGAGCAATTCGGTTCAGGCGAGACGCCGGAGGATATCCGCAGCCCCCGTCGTACCGACGTGATTTTGCTGGCGAGTAGCAGCAGCGTTTGTCGGTCAGTTTGGACAGCACTCGAGGGCTGATCGGGTCTGGAATGTCGGTGAGAAGTAGCAGCACCCGGAGGCTCGCCCGCCCACCTAGCGTGTTCGTGTGATTACCGATGGGGCGTGTTCGATTCCCTCGCAGGTGATCTTATGATCGCTTCGGGGGGAGACTTGGCGTCTCAGGGAGCGTCGCGCTAGGAGAAATCTTCACAATCCACAACCAGGTGAGAGGCCCACTTGGGAATCTTGTCGAAGTCGGCCTCGTTCAGGTCGATCCGTTCGAGCGAGGGAAGCTTCTTCAACCATTTCGGCAGCTCACTCAGATATGTGTCCGTGACGTCGAGCTCGACGAGGGCGTGGAGCATGGCCAGTGAGTCCGGCAGCTCGCTGAGTGGGTTGTCTGCCACGTCGAGCCGGGTGAGCGAGGCGAGGTTTCCGAGTGAATCGGGCAGCTCACTGAGGTTGTTGCCGTGGACGTCGAGCATTCTGAGGGAGGTGAACTTCCCCATCCACTCAGGCAACTTCTCCAGGGGGCCGTCGGACAGGTCCAGGATGGTCAGCGACTTGAGGTCGCCTAACCACACGGGTAACTCTTCGAGGTAGTGACCGGCCAAGCCGAGTTCCTGGAGAGCGTGAAGGTGGACCAGAGATTCGGGAAGTTCGCGGAGTCTGTTGCCTGCCAGGTCGAGCTGGGTGAGCGAGGTGAGCCCGCCCAGCCATTCCGGTAGCTCACTGAGCTTGTTGAAGTTCAGATTGAGGTGAGTGAGTGAGGTGAACGCGGCCAGTGTTGCCGGCAGGCTGCAGAGCTCCAGGGCGGAGAGGTCCAGGACGGGAGCGCTGGTGCGCAGTGCGTGGTTTATGCGCTCTTCGGCTTCAGACGCCATCGATGCCTCCTCGGGGAATCACGCCAGGCTACCGTCAAAGATCAAAACAGCAGTAGAAGGCGTCGATGCTGGCCCAGCTTCTGAAGGCAACCCACCGCTCTGACTCCACCCGGGCCCGGGAATTATCTCGTCGTCCTGCACAGGACGGCTGCCGCGTACAAGCCGGTAAGGGGTGATCATTGTGGTCATGGCGTTTTCGACAGCATTCACGAAGTTGTTCGGCGTGCAGCACCCCATTGCCCTGGCGCCGATGGGCGGGTCGGCCGGTGGCGCGCTGACGGCGGCCGTCTCTCGCGGTGGCGGGCTCGGGCTGCTGGGCAGCGCCAACGGGGATCCGGAGTGGTTGGCCCGCGAGGTGCCGATCGTCGCCGAGGGCGCCGGCGGAAGGCCGTGGGGGATCGGTTTCCTGACCTGGCAGATCGATGTTGAAGCGGTTGAGCGTGCGCTGGAGTACGCCCCCCGGGCGGTGATGTTGTCCTTCGGAGACCCGAGCCCGTTCACTGAACGCGTCCGCCAGGCGGGTACGAGTCTGATCATTCAGGTCACCGATCTGGAGGAGGCCAGGCGGGCGGTGGACCTGGGCGCCGATGTCATCGTGGCGCAGGGGGTCGAAAGCGGTGGGCATGGCGCCCGGCAGGGGCGCTCCACATTGCCGTTCGTACCGGTCGTGGTGGACCTGGCGGCACCGGTGCCGGTGCTGGCGGCCGGCGGGATCGCCGACGGCCGCGGCCTGGCCGCCGTCCTGGCTCTGGGAGCCGCCGGAGCACTCATCGGCACCCGCTTCCAGGCCACGACCGAAGCCCTGGTGCCCCCCTCGACCGCCAAGGCGATCGTCGAGGGACGCGGGGAGGACACCGAGCGCAACAGCGTGCTTGATATCGCCCGAGGCTCCCGGTGGCCGTCGAAATACACCGCCCGCACCCTCGGCAACCCCTTCATCGATCAATGGCGGGGCCGAGAAGCCGAACTCGCCACCGATGTTCAGGCCAAGCAGGCGTACCAGGATGGCGTGGCACGAGGCGAGATACCCGCACTGCCGGTGTGGGCCGGTGAGGCCATTGATCTCATCAACGACCTGCCCTCCGCAGCCGATCTTGTCGTGGCCCTCGCCGCGCAGGCTGAGGACGCACTAGCCCGAGCGGGAAGGCACTGACGGGAACGGTTGATCGGGCCATCAACGGTCGGTGGTTCGGTGAACGAGCATCCCGGAAACCAAGGCCGCATACTCCGGCCCCCAGCCGTAAGCGAAGCCCGGCTCATCGGCGTACAACTGCGCCAGGGACCGGACATGGAGGCATGGCCATGCTTCGACTAGGCACCCGCGGCGGGCCCTTGTCGCGGCCAGTCGGGGGCGGGGTCCTCGGCGAGCAGCGGCCGGAGGGCGCCGAGGACCGCGCCGATGCAGACATCGCGTAGCTGGGTGCGGGTGCAGGTCGCGTGGGTGAGCCAGTCGACGCAGAGGACCTGAACGAAAACCAGCCAGCTCTTCAGGACACCGGACACAGCCTCGCGGGCGCTCTCGTCCGCGAGTGGGAGTACGGTCAGCAGCCGCGTACGGAGCGCGTCCAGCTCGTTCGTCATGATCGTCTGGATCACCGGGTCGCCCGCGAGGACCCGGTTCGCGGCGAGGACGGCGTTGCGGTTCGCCACGAAGTAGTCGAGATGGACGTCCATCCCCTGGATGAGCTGCTCCACCAGGGAGTCGGCGGAGTCGAGTCGCGTCTCGGCAAGCAGCTGGTCCGCCGCCTGCTGGTAGACGGCTGCGAACAGAGCCTGCTTGCTGGGGAAGTGACGGTAGAGCAGGGCCCGGGAAACACCGGCCTCTTCGGCGACCTCCTCCATCAGCACGTCGGCGTACGGGTGCGCGGCGAAGAGCCGTGCGCCGACGGCGAGGAGTTGGGCACGACGGTCCGCAGGGGTGAGTCGCTGGCGGGGAGGCACACAAGAAGTTTAGTTGACACGGGTCTACTAGCACGCCCAATGTAGTAGACGCATGTCAACTAAGCTCCGCCACGACGACTTGGAGGGACTATGGCCAGGGTTCTGCGCGTACTCACACAGTTGATGGGCTGGGCCTGCGTCGCGATCGGCCTGTTCCACGTGGCGCTCGGCAACGCGGCGATCCCCGGCGCCGGTTCCGCCGGCACGACGATCGACAGCTGGGGCCGGTTCATGGGGGCCAGCTTCGTCGGCTACGGGCTGGCCTGGCTATGGGCCGCGCGGCAGCGTCCGATCCCGGCTCGGGCGGTGCGGTGGCTGGCCGGCGTTTTCCTGCTGGGCGGTGTGGGCCGGCTGCTCTCGCTCGCCGTGCACGGCTGGCCGCAGTGGTTCCAGATCGCGCTGGCGGTGATAGAGCTCAGCCTGCCGCCGGTCTTCTTCTGGCTGGCCGACGCAGAGGAGCGGGCCCTGCGCAGCGACGTGGCGTCCGTGGCCGCCGGGCGATGAACGCGCCTGAGCTCGTCCAGATCGAACACTTGGACGGGGAAGAGGGGGCCGCGCGCAAGTACGTGCCTGACCCGCACGGCATGATCACCAAATAGTCCTGGCGACGCAAGATGTCCTGGCGAGGTGGTTTCCACTGCGAGCGGCGCGACGCGCCGCTCGCACCTCCGCGGTGAAAGCTTCGCGACCGCACGCACACCGATCAAACAGCCCTGCCCACTTTATTGACTATTCATGTCACATGAATTCACTCTATATACGGAACTTCCGTCGGGGAAAGTCCGAGTGAAAGCTGCTCCCATCGATGCGCTCACCAGCACCGAAATCACCGTCCTCTCGCTGATCGGCAGTGGGCACCGCGTCTCGGAGATCGCCGAGCTGCTCAGGATCGGCCCGCGATGCGTCGAGAGCCATAAACGGCACATCTACCGGAAACTCGGCGTGAGCTCGCAGATCCATGCGGTGTCTCGCGGGATCTCCCTCGGCCTGTTCGACGTGCCCAAGAATGCCGAGGACGTGCACCGGCACCGTCCGGAACCCGGATGTTCAGAGCTGGTGGTCGTGCACGCCCGGCCGGAGGGTGTCTGCTCCGAGTTGTGGATCGCGCTCCTGGAGCGTGGCACGGCCTTCGTCTTCACCCGGACGAACGACGTGATCGGCGACCCCGGGATCCGCCGGCACCGGGGCCCGTTGACCGTCCTGCTCGTGGATCCTCTTCCACAGGACTGGAGGTTGCCGGCGCGTCTGTGCGCTCCGGTCGTCATCGTCCGGTCCGCGGTGCCGGACCTGGACGCGGTCACGGACGCGCTCCGCCGCGGCGCCCGTGCCCTCATCTGCGCGACCGATGTCCGCCGGGAGCTGGAAATGGTCCTGAGACTGGTGGCTCGGGGCTACTGCTTCGTCATAACCTCCCCGTACCTCTCCGGGCAGGCGGAGTGTCTCCCGCGCGTCCCGGAGCTCACGTCCAGAGAGCGGGACATCCTCCGCTCCATCGCCAGCGGGCACACCATCCGGCAGACCGCCCGCACGCTCGGCATCACCAGCAAGACGGTCGAGAACACCCAAGCCCGATTGTTCAGGAAGCTGGGTGCGCGGAACAGACCTGAGACGCTCGTCATCGCGTACCAGCTCGGGGTGAGCTTGGGTGTTCAGGAGTAGGGCCGTGGCGCGCTAGCCGCGGGCGCAGCGAGCGTTGTTGAGCGTGAAGTCAGGCGGCTCCGCGTTGGTGGCGTCATCCCAGCCGGCGATGAAACCGACCCCGGTGAGCGTGCCGCCCGGCGGGATGGCGGCGTTCCAGCTCTGGTTGGTCACCGTCGTGTTCACGCCCGCCTGAGAGACGACGCCGTTCCACAGTAGGGCGACCTTCTGCCCGTTCGGGAACCGCCAGCGCAGGGTCCAGCCCTGCGTCGGGGCCGTGCCCAGGTTGGTGATGTTCAGGGCGGTCTGGAAGAGCCCAGGCCAGCTCTCGGTCACCGTGTAGCCGATCTTGCAGGTCGTGGGGGGCAGATCGGCGTCGGAGACGAGGAAGACGTTGTCGTTCAGCTCCGCGGCCGGGATGTCGGTGTTGGCGGCGATGATCTGCGCCAGCGTCCGCCGGAAGTCGATCCCGTACTGCTGCCTGATGGTGTCCAGGCCGGCGATGTTGCGGTAGAAGAACCGGTCTCCATCACGCAGCGCCTGGAACTGCTTCGTCCAGATGGCGAGCTGGAGCTCGCCGAACTCGGTGCCGGGCACGTGCCGCTCGGCGACCATGCCGACGAACGCGTCCACGTTGTTCACGTTCCCGTAGATCGCGCGCAGTCGCGACGCCGTTGTGGTCCGGCGGACCGAACGCGTCCCGGCGGCTTCGTCGCCGACCGTGAGCGGCGCCCCGTCGATGTTGAAGAGCTGGGTGTGGGTGAGACTGTCCGGATCGTTGATCTCGTTGCCGGGAGTCAGCACGGGGTCGGCGGGGAAGGCGTCAGTGGCCTCACCGGTGATCGCGGTGAAGCTGGTGCGCGGCGCGAGCCCGTACGCCTGCCGGAGCTCGTTGTAGCTGGGCAAACCGTGGTCGCGAGCCCGCTCGGTGTCGATCGCGCCGAGGTCGACGACGCCGCGGAAGCACTGGGGCAGGGTCGGCCCGTCCAGGCATCCCGGGTTGCCCGCGACGGGGACCTGGAACAGCACGCTACGGAGCTGGTTGTCGATCTGCTCGTCGTTCCGGTACTCGGATTCCAGGCCGATGGCCTGAAGCAGCGGGCCGAGCTGGAGGGAGGGCACCAGGTCGGGGTTGAAGAACGCCACGTTCAGCGGGATCGTGATCTCCGCCTCTCCATCCTCGATCGCGACCTCGATGCCCTGATTCTCGAAGGCCTGCAGCTGGGCGGCCGTGTAGCGGTCGGCGTCGGTCTCCAACTCGACCTCGCCATGGATCTGGCTGTGCGCGCGGTAGCCGACGGTGGCGAACTCGTTGCTGAGGTTGGCGTTCACGCCGGACTTGTAGCCGGTGTAGGCGGGCAGGGTGACGCCCACAGCCGGCAGGAACTCGTTGTAGGTCACGTACTGCTGCTCGGCGATCACCACACGCCGGGCGATCTGGAACTTGTCCTCCTCCGACAGGGAGGCGGGCAGCAGCGACACGATCCGGTTGTGCTCGCGGGCGAACAGCGTCTGGGTCGCGGTCAGCGCGATGTTCTCGTTGGCCCGGACGTCCCCCGCCACCATCGCGTTGTTCGGGGTGGCCAGCAGCCTGCCGTCCGCGTCCATGGCGGGCGCGGTGGCCGCGTTCCCCCGGCTGGTGCGCCGGGGCAGGTACGCGCCGGGCATCAGCAGGCGGGCGCTGTTGTTGGCCGGATTGCCGTCCACCGGACCCTCGCGCAGCCATTCGAGCCGCTGGTCGGTGCCTCCGTAGACGGCCCACGCGTCGAGGTAGGAGCTCACCGTGTTGGTCTGCTGGCGCGGGTTGCCGGTGCCGGTGCCCGTGCCCGTGGTGGCCGCGGAGCGGGTGAACGCGATGTTGCCGAGGGTGTTGGTGAAGGCCTCAAGCGGATCGTTGCCGTTGAACGAGATGTTCGCCGCGGTCGCGGTCGGGCCGGCGGAGTCGCGCAGGCCGATCGTGTGATCGACGAACTGGCCCCAGGTGAAGGCCCACTGGGTGATCCGCCGCTCGGAGAAGATGTTCTGGTTGACGTCGTTGAAGATGCGGTTGCTGATGAAGCGGCTGTTGGGCCCCGTACGAGGGGTGCTCACCCCATCGGCGTAGCGGGCCGGACCCACCCGCGAATAGGCGGTGCCCGACTTTCCCCATGCGGGATTCGCGACGTTGTTGCCGGTGCCGTCGAGCCTCTGGATCTCGAAGGGGACGGCCGCGTCGGCTTCCGTAGCGGTGATCAACCCGCTGAGGACGAGCAGCGTGGCGCAGGCGACGGATAACAACGCTCGTCGAGTGACAGAATGGGCATGATGATGCATCTGGTCTCCACGCGGTCTTTTCGCGAAGGGTTTCTTCGCAAGGTGAACCGTCTTCCTTTTCGGCGCGTTGAACCATTGAGAGGAATGACGGGAAGGCTGCGGCAATGTTGTTCTTCCGCTCGTGACTCGTCAATGGAGATCCATTGACGAGTCACCCCTAGGGGTGATTAACCCCCAAGGGACATTCCATTCCCGGGGACGAATTCGACACCGCCCGCTTCTGGCCCGGGGATTTGCGCTATCACCGCCGCCAGCCCCTGCCGACGGACGCCCCCGCCTACGCGTTGCGACGGCGGATGACCGACCTCCGCCGAATGCGGCGTAGCAGCGGGACCGAGCCGTCTCGCCACACCGGGCCCACACCCTCGCTTCGTAGGTTCAAGAGCACCAGGTGATCCAACGCACGAAAGGCAACAGCATGCCGACTCAGACCGTGGAATTGCCGCAGTTCCCGCTGGCAGGGAACACCGCTCCCACCGTGACGACCGATGCCGCGCACGAGCGCGCGTGGGTCCCGGAGTTCTCGTCACCCCGAGCCCAGTAACGGAGAACGAGCCGACCGGCGGCGAGACATCCCGCCGCCGGTCCCCCACCAGTGAAGCGAGGCGACGTCTTGGACACCGAATCACCTGCCGATCTGACGGCCCGCATCGACCTGACACTCGGCTCGGATCCCCGGTTCGGCAGCGCCGAGGCGATCGAGGTCAGGAACCTGGCTCGCTACCGCCTGGGTCTCGGCGTGCTGGCCCGGCACCACCCACACGCCGCCGACCGGCTGGAGCGCTTGTGCCAGGCTGATGACGCTGAGCTCCGCCCGGTGATGTACGACCCGGTGCTGCGCAACGCGTTCGAGAACGACCTGACCGCCCTGGAACGGCAGGCCGGTGAGAACGGCACTCTGGTCGGCTACCTGGAAGGCGGTGCGGCGGACGTGCTCGACGGCCTCGGGCCATGCGAGCGCCTGTCTCACCCCAGGGTGCGTCCATGGCCCGGCCATGCCGTCTCGTGGGTGTGGACCGACCTCGAACCGGCCTCCGAGCCGGAGAAGGTGCTGGCCGCTCGCCTGGAAGAACTGCTGGCCGGGACGCTCTCGAAAAACGGCTCCGGCAGCCGGGTGCGTCCCGACGCCGGCATGCTGGCCGGGCTCAGCCAGGGCGCCGGACTGCTCGCCGAGCTGCTGCCCCACACGGGCGCCGGCGTGCTTCCGCACATCTCCCTGACCGGGTTGGTCCGTGACGAGCTGGCCGACGGAGTCCTCAACTCGGTCTCCGGCGGCGATCCGCTTCCTTCGGCGGTGCTCCTGGCCCCCGAGCGGCTGACCGACCCCTGGGTGGCGGCGGAGACGCTGTTCCACGAGGGCCTGCACCTGAAGTTGTTCGACGTGCTGCGCACCGGGTCCATGGCCGCCGATCCGGACCAGCTGATCCCGATCCCCTGGCGCCTGCGGTCGTGGACGCTGTCGCGGGTGCTGTTCGCCATGCACGTCTACGCTCACCTGCTGCTGTTCCGCGCGGCCGCGGCCGGCGCCGGACCGGACCTGCGCGCCAGGTACGGAGAGCCGCCCGCGACCGACTTCGTCGATCAGGCCACGCCCGGTAGTCAGGCGGCCGGGAGCGGTGAGTACACCACCGCTCCCGAACGGGTGACCTATCTCGCCCGGCAGGCCTCGCAGACGTACGGCGGGATGCTGACGGACAGCGGGAGGCGGTTCGTCGACTGGCTGATCGGCGCCGTGGCCCCTCTCGCGCCGGGAATCCTGCCCGAACCGCTACCCGTCGAGGCCCGCCCACGCACGGAGGTGGAGTTGGAGGTACGGGGCTACCGCCAGGCACAGCCGGTTCAGGTGTGCCCGATCCCCGAGCAGCGTGAGCTGGTGGCCGTCACACCCGGCGCGCCGAGCTTCCAATGGCTGAACGAACAGGCCTGGCTGATCTACGCCCTGTGCGACGGCAGGGACCTGTCGTCGCTGCGCGACCGGTACCGCCAGGCAGCCGGACCCGGCACGGACGACCGGTTGGGGCTCGGTGTGGCCGAGCTCCTCACGGTCGGGCTCATCGTCCCCGTGGGCTCCTGAGCTCAGGTGATCACGCCCAGCTCCTTGAAGATCTGGTCCGCGGCGGCCAGATGGCGGTGGGCGGTGGCATCGCCCTGATCGGCAAGGGCCTCACCGAGATCCCTGTGGGTTTCGGCAAGGCCCCTGCGGTCGCCGATGCCGGAGCGGATGCGCAGCGCCGCGGCGAAATGCGTGAGCGCCTCCTCCTCCCGCCCGAGACGGTGGTAGAGGCCGGCCAGGTCGTTGGTCACCTGCCCCTCGCCCTTGAGGTCGCCGCTCTCGCGATGGCTGGCCAGCGCGGCCAGGAGATGCTCGCGCGCGGGTTCGAGCCGGCCGAGCTTGGCCTCCACCAGGCCGATGTTGTTCAGCGCGCGGGCCTCTCCCTTGCGACTGCCCGCCGCCCGGCGCAGCGCGAGCGCCTTTTGGTACAGGTCCAGTGCCTCGGCGTGGCGGTCTTGGGCCTCGCGGGCCACGCCGAGGTTGTTGAGGGTGTTCGCCTCGCCTTGGCGGTCGTCCGTGCGCTGGTGGATGGCCAGTGCGCGCTCATAGTGGGTGACGGCCTCCTCCAGGCGGCCCAGATTCCGCAGCACGATGCCGAGCATGTTGAGCGTCTGGCCCACGGCGTCGTCGGCGCCTGTGCCCTCCAGGAGGCGCCGTGCCTCCTGGAGATCGGTGAGGGCTTCGCCGTACCGGCCCAGCAGCCAGGAGACGGTGCCGATGCTACGCAGCGCGGTGCCCATCCCGTGCCGGTCCTTCAGTTGCCGGTAGATCTCCAGTGTCCTGCGGTGCTCGGCCAGGGCTTCGGGGTAGCGGCCCAGGTGCTCCAGGACGGCGCCGAGGTTGTGGTGGGCGACGGCGGCCTCCACATGCCGACTGGCCTGCTCGGCGGCGGTGGCGGCCAGGGTGTGCAGCTCAGCGGTGTCGGTCAGGCAGTGGCGCAGTCGCAGCGGCTGGGCGAGCGCCGCGGGCAGCCGCCAGGCGGCGTCCATGCCATGCTCCGCGGCGTGGCGGGTGCCCGCCATCATGTTCTCGTGCTCGTCCTGCAGTACGAGAGGGTCGTCGATGGTGAGATACCACTCCAATAACCGGCGTACGGACTCCTCGCGGATCGGCGGGGCGTCCTCGGCTTGGGCTCGGTCGCGGGCGTAGTCGAGAAGGAGATCGTGCAACTGGTAGCGCTCTTGGAGCGGCCGGCCGCGGTGGGGGTGGATCAGGCTGGCCGCCCGTAGCGCGTCCAGGTGCGTACGGGCCTGGGCGGCGGAGACGTCGAGCATCGCGGCCAGCGACTGGGCGGTGAAGCCGGAACCGGGCATCAGGCCCAGGCGGCGGAAGGCGATCCGGTCGGCCTCGGCCAGCGCCTGGTAGGACAGGTCGAAGGTGGCGCGGACGGCGGTGGCCGGGACGTCGCCGAGGCACAGTGCGCTGAGCCGTCCGCGCTCGGTGAGGTCCGCCAGGTAGGTGGCGACCCGGCGGTGGGGGTGGCCGGCCAGGTGGGCGGCGGCGATCCGTAGGGCCAGGGGCAGTTGCCCGCACTGGTCCGCGAGTTCGGCGACCGCGTCCGGCTCGGCGCCGGCGCGTGGGCCGATGACGGCGGCCAGCAGGTCGACGGCCTCGGGCTCGGCCAGGATGTCGAGGTCGATGGTGCGCGTCACGTGGTGCAGGGCCAGACCGGAAAGCCGGTTCCTGCTGGTGACCAGTGCCAGGCAGCCGTCGGTGCCGGGCAGCAGCGGTTGGACCTGGGCGGGGTCGGCCGCGTTGTCGAGCACCACCAGCACCCGCCGTCCGGCGAGCAGCGTTCGGTAAGCGGTGGCGAGCTCGTCTTCCTCCGCCGGGACCTGCTCCGGAGGCATGCCCAGGGCGCGGACGAACCGGTCCAGCGCCTTCCGTGGTGTGATCGCCTCCTGCGGCCGGTGCCCGCGCAGGTCGATGAAGATCTGCCCGTCGGGAAAGCGCTCGGCCATCCGGTGGGCCCAGTGGACCGCGAAGGCCGACTTCCCGACGCCGGGCATGCCACTGATGACGGCCACCGTCCCCGGTGCGGTCCGCATCAGCGCGGTCAGCTCACGGAGCGCGGTGCCGCGCCCGGTGAACTGGGCCAGGTCGGGCGGCAGTTGCGGAGAGATCGGCCCGCGAGCCTCCCTTTCGTTCTCCCGCCCGTTCTCCCGCCGCAGGATCCTGGCCTGCAGACGGCGCAGCTCCGATCCGGGGTCCAGGCCGAGTTCCTCGGCGAGCACCCGGCGCGCTTCGTCGTAGGCGGCGAGCGCCTCTCTGGCCTGCCCTGAGCGGTCGAGGGCGTCGATCATTCTGGCCCACAGGGATTCGCGCAGCGGGTGTTCCGCCAGCAGTGCACGCAGCTCACCTGCGACCTGGGCGTGCCGGCCGAGCCCGGCCAGCGTGTCGGCGTACTCCTCGAAGACCGCCAGCCGCAGCCCGTCGAGCCGGGCCCGCTCCGCCTCGATCATCGGCGACTCGGGCGCGTCCGCCAGCGCCGGCGCCCGCCACAGATCCAGAGCCTCCCGGAAACACCGCGCGGCCTGCTCCAACTGCCCCGCCTCCGCCAGCTCCCTCGCCTCTAGGGCAAGCCGCTCGAAGACACGGGCGTCCAGGGTCGCGCCCGCCAATCCCAGCCGGTAGCCGCCCGGCTCCCTGACGAGCGTGACGACGCCTATTCCGCGCAGCCGGGAGAGCAGGGAGTGCAGCGTGCTCTCCACGCTCCGCGGTGGTGTCGCGCCCCACAGCTCGTCGACCAGGCGCTCGACGGGGACGGGCCGGCCCGCCTTGATCAGCAGGATCGCGAGCAGCGCCCGCTGCTTCGGCGCGGTCAGCGGCACCGGCAGGCCGCCGTTCCAGAGCTCCAGGGGCCCGAGGATCCGGAAATCCACGCCGCCCCTTTCACCGCGCAAGTCCCGCGCAAGCCTGGGCTGGCAGTCTAGATCGAGATTCATCCCGTCCGGTAGTACGGATCCGGCCTGCCCGGTTCAGGAGGTGGACGTGCCCTTGACATTCCGCGGAGCCCGGCTCGATCTGCTCGGCCCACTCCAGGTCGTACGCGGCGACGGGGTGGTCCCCATCACCGCACCCAAGCATCGCGCCGTCCTCGCCATCCTGGCGATCAACGCGGGCCGTTCGGTCTCGGCGGACCGGATCATCGAGGAGCTCTGGCAGGGCTCCGAGCCCAAGTTCGCCCGTAAGACGCTGCAGGGATACGTCTGGCGGTTGCGCCGGGTGCTGGGCGAGGACCTACGCACCCGAGGGGGGTTCTACGAGCTGGGCGGCGCCGCGCTGGAGACCGACGCGGCCCGCTTCCAGGGGCTGCTCGCCGAAGCACAGCAGGCCATTCGAGCACGTCAGCTGGAGCCGGCCCGCGGGCTGCTGGGAGCGGCGCTGGATCTCTGGCGCGGGCCCGCGCTGGCCGACGTACCCGCCAGCCCGATGATCCAGGCGCACGCCGACCGACTGGAGGAGGCGCGGCTACTGGCCGTAGAGGCCAGGGTGAAGGCCGACGTCGAACTCGGCCATCAGGCGACGGTGATCCCCGAACTACGCGAACTCACCGCCACCCACCCGCTACACGAACCGCTGCACGCGCTGCTCATGCTCGCCCTGTACCGGTCGGGACGGCAGGCCGAAGCCCTGTCCGTGTACACCGGGTTGCGCGCGGCGCTGATCTCCGAACAGGGCCTGGAGCCGGGGACGACCGTACGGGAACTCCACCAGCGGATCCTCACCACCGATCCCGCCCTCGACCCCGCGGCCTGAGAAACGTTTACGCGATGCCCTGGGCCAGGTCGGCGCCGGCAAGCTTACGAACACGAAGATCAGCTACTCACAATAGCCTGTAGAAATCAGTTACATGAAATCGTGACAAGCGTGTGCGGCATGCTGGAACCTGGGTAGGTGCTCACCTTCATTGCCATTGCGGGTCTTATGTTTGCCGCAGGCAGCTTTGTGTACGATGCGCTGAGCTACCACCGCAAAGATCGAAAAGGCCCGACGACCACGGCGCCCGATCATGCACAGCCGCCAACGCAAAGCATCTCTTGGCCCGAACTTGCACATCCGCCGCAGTCGTCACCCAGGCCCCAATCGTTCAGCTCCATTAAGCAACAGCCACGGTGGGTGTTTGTCAGCGCCTGGATCATGGCCGGGGTGATCATACTTGGAGAGTTGGTGGGCCTCGTAAATCCGGGTCACGAGCTCGGCTGGCTCGGCCTCTCGGCCGCTGGAGCCGGCCTTGCCGTCGCCGTCCCCTTGGTCATTCGTCTCGACAGGACTGCTGACGAGGACTACATTGCTCCGGTCATCGGGTTTCTGTTCTGGGCACTTGTTGTGCTCGTCATCAGAGGTTTTTTCCCGGACTGGACGCTTCTGGAGATCACCTGGCCGGGCGGTGGTCTCCGGCTGTAGAAGAGGCCGACGGGTAGTTCTCTCACGAAGTCTTCTTATATGACGATATCGTCCACCCCACCATTACGTTGTAATTGCAAGGATGGCCCCAACCATCGCCGGGGCCGAGACGGATAGTCGGGACGGCAGGCCGAAGCCCTGTCCGTGTACACCGGGTTGCGCGCGGCGCTGATCTCCGAGCAGGGCCTGGAGCCGGGGACGACCGTACGGGAACTCCACCAGCGGATCCTCACCACCGATCCCGCCCTCGATCCCGCGGCCTGAGGTCCTTATCAGCGGAGGCCTCGTTGGCGGGAAGGTTGCCTTCCGCAGTCGCCGTAGCCGCTCCAACCGCCCGAGGCCTGGACGGCGGATCCGGGAAGGCTGATCGTTCCCTTGAAGGAGACGCATCTGCCCTTGGCGTTCACCTTCACCGGACCCGCGTAGTACTTGAAGTTTCCCAGGTCCTCTACTTTGCGCGGGGCGATGAAGGCGACGCTCTGCACGAGGAGGGTCGCCGTGACCCTGCTGGATGTGCCCACGAAATCCGACTTGATGGTGACGACGCAGTGCTCTCCCGTGTACGGGCTGTAGAGCAGGTAAACATGGCCACGAACGGTGTTCGTCTGGTCGGCGACCGGCATGCGGCCTAGCGCCACCGTGTTGAAACCGCTGCCACATACTTGCTCGGGGGTGGACCCGCTTGCGGCGTCGGCGGGTGCCGCCAACCCGGCGGTGGCGGTGGCGGTGGCGAGCAGGGTCACTGCGGCGAGTCGCGTGAAGGCGTTTCTGGTCACGAAATCTCCTCCCGCGCCAGATACCCATGATCTGGCGGACTTGGGGGCGGTAGGGCTGCGCGGATGGTTACCATCCGGCGCTTTCGAGGCTGGCGGGTCCGCTGATTGTCCGGAAGCGCCGACGCGAATCCCTGATCAAATCCGGACAATGAGTTGTCCGCGGACAATCGGGTCTGTTGACTTGATCACCGGCGGAGGTTGCGGAGGAGAAGATGGCCGCGATGAACCGCAAGGTGGGCAGGCCCCAGGGCGGCCCGCGTGGCAGCACGCAGCAGGCGAACGCGTTGGCGGAGTTCCTGCTGACGCTCACCGCCGGGATGACCGTCCGCGAGCTCGCCGCGCGGTATCACGTGGGCAAGACGCTCTGGAGCGAGTACCGCTCAGGCCTGAAGCTCATCCCGTTGGAGCTGCTGACGAAACTGGTCCAGGACCACGCACCGGACGAACGCACCCGCCACGGTCACCTGGAGACCGCCACCCGGCTGTACGCGGCGGCCCTCGAAGCAGGGCAGCGGGAACCCGTCCCGGCGGCTCCGCCGCCGCTGCCTTCGCCGACGGCGGCGACGGTCACAGAGGCTGAGATCGCAGAGGCGGCGGTCACAGAGGCGGCGGTCATGGAACCGGCCGCGAGCCTCGAGCCGCCTGCGGCACCCGGTGCGGCGACTACGAGGCGACGCCGCCCCCGCCCCCTGTTCCTCGTCGGTGGCGGCACCGCAATCGCGGTGCTCACGGTGCTCGCCCTGCTGCTCGGATGGGGTTCTCCGGGTGGGGACGCCGTGTTCGCCGTGGGGCAGGGCGGTGATGGCGTCTTCCGCTGGGATGGCACGAACGCGGCGGGGTGGACCAGAATCGGCGACGGAGCCAAGCGCCTGCACTCCGGGCCCGCCGGTCTGTTCGCGACCGGCACGGACGACCGCCTCTACCGGTATGAGGGCCGGCCCGGCCGCTGGTCGCTGATCAGTGAGCTCGGCGGCGACTTCGCGGTCAGCGGCGCACACGTCTTCCGGCTGGCCGCCGACCGCCAGTCCGTCGCCGTGTGGAACGGGCACGGCACGTCATGGACCACGATCGGCGGCCCAGCAGTGCGGTTGTACGGCGGCGAGCCGGGGCTGTTCGCGACGGATCCGGAGGCGGGGTGGATCTTCCGGTATTCGGGCCGCCCCTTCGCCTGGGACCGCGTCGGCACGGCGGGGGCCTCGTTCGCTCTCACCAACCGTCACCTGTACGGCCTGACCCCGGAACGCGCTCTGGTCAACCGTTGGCTCTCGGACGATCCGTCGGCACCCTGGCCGCCCTGGACGTACGCGGCAGGTCCGGCGGCAGAGCTGTACGGAGGCCCCGCCGGCCTCTTCTCCACCGACCCCTCGCGCGCACGGCTGCGCGTCCTCACTGACTTGACGACCGGCCTCGCGGGCCAGAGCTGGCAGGACATCGGCCCGGCCGGCGCGGAGGTGGTGGTCGGCCGAGAGGCAGTGTTCGTGCTGACCGAGGACCGCTCGCGGATCCTGCGCTGGTCCGCTGACTCCGGCACCTGGCAGCACATCGGCGGACCCGCCCAGACCCTGACGGCGGGCTGAGTTCGCTCCACGGGCGGGATCTCTTGAGGAAGTCCTTCCTCAACTCTGGTCGGAGAGCAGAGACGCGAAGCTGTGGCGCATCTCCCGAAGCGTCCCCACACGGTGGTTTACGCCCAGTTGTCACGTGTGGTGTAAGTGAGGCGTAAGTGACGATCAAGTGTTGGTCCATATGTTCCTCTCGTCAGGAAACGCACGAAAGGGACGGTCCCTTGCCCGCTCCTGCGGCGAGTCCAAGCTCGTCGCTGGTGAGCCCCTCTGGGACTTCTCTACTCGAAGTGACGTTGAAAATACTTTTGGTAATCAGATGAGACGCATCCGGAGGATCGCCGTGAAGAGCATCAAGAAAATCGCCCTCATCTCCGCCATCTCTGCCTCCCTGATCACGATCATGGGCGGTGCCGCCAACGCCTCGACGTCCGCGGCCCCCGATTCGATGTACGTGGCCTATGAAGGACCGGGCTTCACAGGCAGGACACAGGTCATCACCGAGTGCGGCGTGACCAACCTCCGCTACCGCGGGTCGTACAAGTGGTACGGCTCCGGCCAGTCCGGCCGGATGCACAACCAGATCAACGCCAGAGGGTCGGTGCACTTCACGCTGCCCACCAAGAGCAACGCGCAGCAGAAGACGGCCGTCGGTTGGAAGAGCATCTTCAAGGTGTGCTGATGCCCGCTGTGACAGGCTGGGCCGCTCGCGGGGCGGCCTGACCAGCAAGGTCCATCTGTCCGCCGACCGGCCTTCATCTGCGCGAAGCCATCTTGTGGATCCGAAGCCTTCAACCCATCCAAAGATCCGAACTCCGTACCGGCCCTAGGACGTTCTAAAGTACAGACGACCCAAGGAGATCCGCGTTGGAAGATCTGTTCCAGTACTTCCCGCTGCTGTTCGTGGCGTTCGGAGGACTGATCATTCTACGTTCGATCAAGGGAATCATCGACGGCAAGCAGTTCGTCCGGCGGGCGCAGCGGGTGCCAGGCGTGGTCAGCGACGTCCGGACCACGTTCGTGGGACAGGGGGAGCACTTAAGGGCGAGGCAGCGGCCGGTTCTCACCTTCACGACCGTGGAGGGGCAGGAAATCACCACCGAGGCAGCGACCACCTCCGACCTTGGCATCGGCAACGAGACCGAAGTGCTCTACGACCCGCAGAACCCGACCAGCGCCATGCCCGCAGATCACGCCGGCGGCGGCTACAGCGGAATCGTCATCGGGCTCATCGCTGTCGCCATCGGCCTGGCCTTCTTCTCTGCTTTCTCTGCTTTCTCTAGTTTCTCTGGCTTCTGAGAGGGCGCCTGAAGAGGCTCGGCGACAGTCTGGGGGTGGCGGGATTTGAACCCACGACCTCTTCGTCCCGGACTTCTGACGTGAAGATCGTTAAGAGAGTTTTGGCCGGTTAAGCCAGTCGGAGGCGGCCGCTCACAGCCGTTGTCGCGTGGCGCGGTTGCCGCACATTGCTGCCGCTCGCGATGACAGTAGTGCGACAGCGTGTCGGTCAATTTCTCGCCATAGAGACTGTTCTCCGCGAGAAGAACGCAGCGATCAACGTGGTCGCCCCTGCGGCGACCAAGACGGTGGCGGGAATCTGAACAAGGTTTCGGACATCCTTGCATCTGTTCCTGTAGTCCATTTCTTCTGCCGCCAAGTTACGAGTCTCATCCATTAAGTAATCAGGGAGAGAGGCGGTAATGAATGCAGAACCACACGCCTCACCTTCTGAAGTAACAGGCATCAGACCAGCAAGTACGCCTGAGCCGATCAGCAAGAAGGCGACGAACGCGAGGAGTTTGGTAGCCAAAAGTAGTCCTTGGGTAGGTTCATCCGAGCCTGATCATTCCAGGTCGATCCTTGGACCGAAAGGCCCGGTGCGAGATCCAGCATGCCGATGGCTCCTTCGGGTTCTGCCCCAGCACATGTGAAGATGACCACATGATCGAGACGAGCCGCGTGGAAAGGCCTGCGTTACGCAGAGCTGCGTACTTGGGTGCGGTTCTCCTGACTGCCATCCTTATCGTGGCCCTGATCTGGGCTGAGGACCTGCGCTTCATCCACTCGTCAGGGAAAATGGAGGCGGTCGCCCGCACAATGGGGCAAGGTGTCGAACTCAGGGATCAAAGCATCGGAAGCCTCTCGTTCGAGTTCGTCCGTCGGGAGAACGAACAGGTCTACTTCTACCGAGGCAAGGGCTGGGGAGGGGACGGCTACGGCTATGTCTGGAGCCCCGCGAGCCGGCCGAGCGATGTCCGGCACGTGAGGGGGCCTTGGTATAAGTTCCAGGACGACGCGCACCAGTGAGCCGTTCCGCCCTCAGGCGGCCTGGGCAACGCGGTGGTTTTGAAGGACTGCGATGACCTTGCAGAGGTGGCCAGCCTTGGAAGGGCTGCAGCGTAGCTTTCGGAGGATGCGCCTTTTGGCCGTTCCTCCCGCTTACGTTGCGAGAGCGAGAATGCAGACAAGGCCTCATCTACCTGGGCATATGATCAGCGGCATGGCATTGAGACTTGTTCAGGTGAACTTCAAGGCTCGGGATGACGCGGCGCTCGGCCGTTTCTGGGCGGAGGCGCTCGGTTGGGGTGTTTCCAGCGAGGGACCCGGCGTGACCAACCTCGAGCCCGTGGGCTTCGTCTGGCCGGACCCCGCCGGCTTCTACATCGATGTCGTGACCGTCCCGGACCTCGAAACGGTGAACTACCGCGCGCACCTCGAACTCGCCACCACCTCTGCGGCCCATCAGGCCGAGTTGGTCGCGCGCCTCCAGGATCTCGGAGCTACGCCCGCCGATGTGGGCCAGGGCGACGTTCCGTGGACGGTTCTGGCCGACCCGGAGGGCAACGTGTTCCGCGTGCTGGAGCCTCGGGAGATCTACCGGGATACCGGGCCGATCGCCGCGGTGGTGGTCGACTGCGCGGACCCGCGGGCCTTGGCCCGGTTCTGGGGCGAGGCGGTGCACTGGACCCTGCACGAGGTGACCGACGATCATGCGCTGCTGCGCTCCGCCGAGGGCGTCGGCCCGTATCTGGAGCTTCGCCGCACGTCCAACGTGACGACCGTGCGGAATCGCGTCCATCTCGACCTGCTGCCGTACCCCATTGACGCCAAGGACGCGGAGGTGGCCCGGCTGCGGACTTTGGGCGCCACCAACGCCGACGTCGGCCAGGGCGAGGTGCCGTGGACAGTCCTCGCCGACCCTGAGGGCAACGAGTTCTGCGTCCTCGGCAAGGGCTGACGCAGAGCTTCTTCACCTGCGGGTCGTACAACGGCTCCTCAGCGGCATGGCCGGGCATCTTCCCGTACAGCGCGGCCATCGCCGTCTGGCCTGCGCTGTCCTGACCTTGACCTGCGGCGAGCGGCGTGATGGTGAATGATGATGGGATGCCGAGCCCTCCGTTCGTCCAGAGTGACGGCAATTCCCGCGCCAAGCGGCCCTCGCAAGCGGATGAGCGCACGACGTTGGTGGCATTCCTGCGCTGGCATCGAGAAACCCTGGAACACAAGTGCGCCGGCCTGGAGTCGGCGCAGCTCGCGGAGCGGGCGGTAGGTCGATCGGCGTTGTCGCTCCTGGGCCTCGTGCGGCACGCGGCCGAGTCCGAACGTTTCTGGTTCCGCCGGGTGATGGCTGGACAGGAGCTCCCACCCCTGTTCTCCTCTCCTGACAGCGCATTCGACGTGGCGAGCGCGAACGCGCAGATGGTTGCCCAGGCCTGGCAAGCGTGGCAAACGGAGATCGCGTTCGCGGACCGTTTCGTCGACGCGGCCCAGGACCTCGAACTCACCGGGAATGAACCCGGAGAAGGACCCGTGTCACTGCGCTGGGTACTGATGCACATGGTGGAGGAGTACGCGCGGCACAACGGCCACGCGGACTTGCTCCGGGAACAGATCGATGGAGCAGTAGGACTCTGACCGTCATGAGCGTTGGCGGGCGAGTTCGGCCAGTTCGGGGCAGGCGGCCGTGAGGTCATGCACCAGCTGGGTGTCGCGTTCGCGCAGCCGGTAGGGATCGACGAGCCTGTCCGCGACCGGGCGAATCATCGGACGCGGACGTGAAGGCTGCGGCGTCATCGGCGCCGGTCTGATCCCCTGGCCGAGGGCCGGCTACCGGAAGGCGCGGTGGAGCTGGGTCATGGTCTGCTCGACGCGGCTCTTGTCGCCGACGACCACGTAGGTCTCGTAGTTGACCTTGTCTCCCTTGTCCATGGCTCCGCTGGGGCTGGTGACCTGGATGGTGTTCTCGCCGAAGTGGCCGTTGTAGTCCATGGGCGGGCGGGTCATCGTGTAGTAGTAGGCCTTGTCGCCGAGGACTTCGGGCTTGACGTACATGCCGAGGCAGTATGCGCCGTCGTCCGTGCAACGGACTATGGGGTCCTTACTCGTGTGGGAGTCCACGGGCTCGGGCGACAGGCGACCGGTGGCGGGGCTGTAGGAGAAGACCTTCGTGAAATCCGGCTGCAGGTAGGCGACGAGGACGCCACTGAAGTGGTCGTGTCGTTCGTCGTCGGAGGTGATCGTGGCGGCGGCGCGGAAGACGTTCTCCAGCGCGGGCGCGTCGTGATCGGGGGCGAGCTCGATCTCGGTCTGCAGCCAGTACGGCGACAGCCCCATGGTGAACGGGACGCGCTCGTCCTGGTGGTCGGCGCTGCGGCGTTCATGCGGGGCTTGGCCTTACTGGAGGCCATCGACCGATGGGGGTCGATCACGGTCACCGAACTGGCACGTCACTTGAACATCGACAAGGCCATCGTGTCCAGAATGGTCACCACCTGCCAGCGCGACGGCTGGGTGACACGCCACGAATGCCGCATCGTTCTGGGGCCGCGCGCCAGCCTGCTCGGCCACGGCGGACCATGGATCAGAGCAACAGGACGGCCGGTGGTCCTGGTGGGCTAATCAGCCGCAGTGTCCCCGGTTCTGCCCGTCCTGCTGCCGGACTCCAACTCCTCGGACAGGAGCTCCAACAGACCGGGCAGATGACGCTCGATGTCCTGCCTGGGCAGCGAGACGGCGCTGCCGTTGCCGTGGTCACGCTGCATGATCAGCCCGGCCTCGCGCAGCACCCGGAAGTGATGCGTGCGCGCGGCCTTCTTCACCGGCAGGTCAAACGATCCGCAGGCACGCTCCCGGTCTTCGGGATCGGCCGCGAGTTCGGCCACGACCCGGCGGCGGGAGTCGTCCGCCAGCGCGCGGAACACCTTGCCCAGATCCATGACTCACTCCTAGGTACGATTTGCATCATACCTGACCGATGGCTAGCGTTGTCAGGTATGAAAATTGTCGTACCTGAAGGAGGCGGGGCGGTCGGTATCTACGGCTTCGCCCGGCCGAAGCCCGAGCGAGCCGATGAGCTGGAGCGGCTGCTGCTGTCATTCGTGGAGCCGACCAGGGCCGAGCCTGGCTCGATGCAGTACCAGGTCCACCGCGACGTGGCAGATCCCAGCACGTTCGTGTTCTACGAACTGTGGCGGTCGGCCGACGACCTGCGCGCGCATCTCGCGCGTCCCGAACTCGCACACTTCCAGCAGCACCGCATGGACTACCTACGAGAAGACCTGGAGATCCACTGGCTGACGCCCCTCAGCGTGACCCCCTGACCCCATTGCCAGCGTATCCAAGCCGATGCGCTGGACAGAGTGACCGACCTTGGCCAGGCGCCCATCACGTGCGTCGGTTCCCGAAGAATCTCGCCGCCGTCCGCATCGCATGAACAGACAAGACGAACGGCCGCCCACTCCCCGCTATCAAGGGAGCGGGCGGCTATCGCCGCGACACTCGGGAGTCAGCGCGGCGCGTAGGCCTTCGGCAGTCGCATGCCGCGGTCGGCCATGATCTGCCGGACGTGGTTCGGGTAGTTCGTGATGATGCCGTCAACGCCCATGTCCATGAGGGCCTCCAGGGTGGCGGGGTCGTCACAGGTCCACGGGATGACCTTCAGGCCCCGGGCATGCGCCTCCGACACCATCGCCTGATCGGGGTAGAAGCGGAAGCCTGGGTCACCGACCTTCCCACTCTGCGGGAAGCCGTAGTTAGGAGAGAGGGCCGTGACGCCAGGAATGGCGGCGGCCGCCTTCACGAAATCGCCTTCGTAGTCGTCGACGTCAATGCCACCGAGCCACGGGGAGGCGCCGGGCTTGCCGATCTGAAGGAAGTCGTAGTTCGTCAGCGCCACCAGCGGCCACGTCGGCGCAAGCCGGTGCATTTCCAGCAACGCGCCCCAGTCGAAGGACTGGATGGTGACCTGGCGCTCGATCCCCGAGGTGTGGATCTCTTCGAAGACCCGGCGGACGAACAGCTCGCGAGGCGCGGTCTGCTCGGGCGCGCCCGCCTCGACCTTGGTCTCGATGTTGAGCGTGACCTGCTTGGCGCGGTAGCTCTTGACGAGGTTCAAGACGTCCTTGAGCTCGACCATCCGGAAGCCCTTGATCTGCTCCTGCTCGGGGAAACCGGGCAACTGCTGATACCCGCAGTCCATGGTCTTGATCTGAGCCAGGGTCAGATCCTTGATGTACTTTCCGACGTACGGGTACAGCGGATCTCCGGGCGTGACCGGTGCGGTGTCGCGGCACTTCTGGGCGCTGATCTGCCGGTCGTGGTTGACGACGACCTTCTCATCCTTGGTGACGTGGGTGTCCAGCTCCAGGGTGCTGACCCCGAGGCGCATCGCCTTACCGAACCCCTCCAGCGACTCCTCCGTCGTCATGCCGATGCCACCACGGTGGGCCTGAAGGTCGAAGTGAGTCTTCTGGGGCAGCACGCCGGGACCGTCGGCCGTTGACGCGTGGGCAGCTACCGGCGCGGCGAGCGCGGGCACAAAGGCCAGGCTCACCAGGACATGACGAAGGTGCATGAGAGGGCTCCGCTGCGTTAGGTCTATCTGGCCTCACGACGCTAGATCGTTGACCAACCCCCGTAACGACCATGGCGTGATAGGGGCGTGAACCTTCGCGAAACGCCCAGGAGGCGGCACCCAGGCGCGCCCGATATCGGAGAGCGGAACAGGATCTGCTGTGCCCTGGACTCGAGGCGTCCCGACCTGACCTGCACCAACCACCTAACGCTGGACGGCACGAAGTAGCACGCAGGTGGCACGTAGATCGTGGCAAGCGGCCACGTCCGCCACTCCCCTCCCTCAGCCCGTACGGCAAGACTCCGATGAGCCCGGAATTCCGCGGAAAGGACCCCGACAGTCCCAACGGCGGCTCGCCAGCGCTGTGGACAGACGCGTGCAGGTGGTCGCGAGGCGGGACTCGGGCCAGCGGGGGCCGGGGGCTTGGCCGTCCCCTGATCTGAAACGTTCGGAACTGGTGATCTTCAGGGGCATTGTGCTGCTTTCATGGTCGGGTGAGGTATGAAGAGGTGCTGTCCGGCGTGCGTGAGCTGTGCGTTGAACATCTGGGGGAACACGTGGGGGGCCAGCTGGCGGCGTTGGCGCGGCCCGGGTTCGATCTGAAGCCTGCGGATGAGGATGCCGTGGCGACTGGGTTGTGCCGGTGGGGCGGCCCGGCGCTGCTGGAGCCGGGCACACAGTGGCCTGTGTACGCGGGTGTGCCGCTCAGCCTGTATGCCGTGCTCGATGTCGGCGCGCTCGGCCCATGGCTCGGTGATCAGGTCCCGTCGACCGGGTCCGCGCTGCTCAATTTCTTCTTCTTGGATCCATGGACCGGATCCAGGGAGGTTCCGAAAGATGCCGGCAGCTTCAGCTATGACGATCCGCGGGTATGCCGGGTCGTGCCTGCTGACCCGCAACGCGCGGTCGAGGTCCCGGCACCGGATCCGGCCCCGAGGTTCGACCCGGTTCGGATGCACGCCAACCCTGCCGTCACTTTGCCCTCGATGTCGTCCTACGACTGCGATCCGGTGCTCAGCACCCTCGACTACGGAGATGAGATCGAGCCGTCATCGCTCTACCGCGTGGATCCCGGCTGGCTGGTGGTCGACAAGTTCGGCGAGGATGCCTGGCCGCGGTACTGCGTGGACGAGCAAGGCATCGAGTGGGGTGGCATCAGCAATCAGGCGTTCGGCTGGCCGCCGATCCGCAGCTACGGCGTTGACCTGTTGCAGGAGCTGTCGCAGGAGGAGCCTTATGCTCACCTGCTCACTCTCGCCGGCACCGACATGTGGGAGTGGGGCGACGGAGGCATTCTGCGGTTTGTCGCCCCGGCGAAAGCACTCCGAGCAGGCGACATGAGCCAGGTACGAGCCAACCCCGACGGCTGGTAGAACCGCGATCTCGGGTGGATGCGGCTCTGCTGGAGGGAGCGGTCCCTCCAGCCTGGGACTGGGGGGCATGTGTGGGAGAAGTCATGATTTGGCGAGGAACTTCGGCGGGGTTGCGGTCGTCATGTCCAACATGAGGGATGAGGCGCAGAACGATCGGTTCCGGCATCTGCCGGAGCGGCCAGACCCGGCAACGTGGCGGTCCGGTGTGGATGAGGGGCCGTTGCCGCAGGTAATTGCCGAGCCAGCGGAGGTGGGGGACACCGGCCTGCGCTGGGTGGCGCCCGAGCTCGAAGCGGCACAGCAGATCAGCGACGCGATCGTACGGCGTCGCGGTTCTCGTGACTGAACGGAACATGTGGACGGCTCCCCCCGCAGAGTCCAACCCTGCTCGTCGGGATCCTCGATGGGTGTAGCTCCTCTTCAAGGACCGACGGTGGTGAATCAGTGCAGGCCGTCTTGTTCACATACCGCGTTGGTGAACTTGCCGGTTTGGAGCGCGCTCGGGGGGACCATCACACGCTCGAACCCGTTGTCGTTCCACAGGTTGCCCGAGAGTGTGAGGAGGTGTTCGTATCCCTCTGCCCTCATTCCGAGCCAGCTGTCGATGTGCGGCCAACCGAACGCCTGGCTGTCTCCGGGTACGAATCCCTGTCGGTCCCGGCAGTAGTAGTGCCACTCCTCACGGAGCGGTCCCTGCACGAACCGTTCGGTTGAGGGCTCCCAGTGGTCTTCGTCGTAGCCGGGTTCGGCGCGGTAGTCGAATGTTTCCAGGACCGGGTCGCATGTGCCGTATTCGCCCGAAACTGAGGGCAGAGTAATGATCGGTGCCGCATGCAGCCCGACCATGGTGAGGACCTCCCCTTGCGGTGGTGCCGGCGTCTCCACTGCATGCGCCGGGTCTGCGCAGATGATCGTGCATTCGTCGATGTCACGTCGGAGGGCTCTGAAGACGTTGACCAGGCCAAGCCGGGCGGACAGTCGGCTGCCGAGCCATGGGGCCAGTTCGTCGGTGTCCAGCACGGCGAACAGGCTGAGCGGGGCTCCGTCCGTCTGCGGCCACGGCGTTCCCGGCTCCACAAGCGCTGGGCCCCCTGCGCGGGACCGGCCGGTCGGTGGCGTGTCTGGGCCGGCGGGCTTGAGCACGAACCCCGGCTGGGCAAGAGCGGCCATCTGTTGGCCGAGCCGCTCACCCAACAGCTCGATACGCAGTTCGCGAACTTCGGCCAAGGCGCTCTGTTGGTCCATGGGCCGCATTTCAGCAGACGAACACGACAGATTTCTCGACCTCTCCTGATCTTTGAGTGATACCCGCGTGCGGCAGGTACGTCAGCGCCCACTTCGCCACGCATCTGGAGGCGAAGGGAAGACCCTGACAGCCACGGCAACGGCGCGCACCGTTCCAGCGCCATCAAGGGCGTAGGACACCGGGGTGATCAAGCGGTAAGGGCATATCCGTCCTGGTAGCGGGTCTGGTGGACACGATCGTGTTGTCGTGTGAGGTGGTAGCGCCAGTAGGGGTCGAGGTGATCGTTGGCGGTCAGCGCGCGGAGTTTCAACACCGCCTCGGCGCCAGCGAGGCCCCACCTGACGCCTGCGAGGTCCAACGGTGGCCATCCGTTTGCGGACCGGTTTCTCCCCCGACGCCAGCCGTGTCCGGAAGGTCGCCCTGGCTCGGGCGGCGGCCTTGGCGGTCGCGGGCCGCAGCGCTTCGGGGCGCATCGCGATGCCCTTGCCGTCCACGCTGAGTGCCAGCACCGTGGACGACGTGTCTCGGACCGCCAGCTTGGCCAGCCCGGCCGAGTGCCGCCCCGTCGCCAACGACAGCACCGCGTCCGCCGGATAATCGTTTCGTCGACGCGGCCCAGGACCTCGAACTCACCGGGAATGAACCCGGAGAAGGACCCGTGTCACTGCGCTGGGTACTGATGCACACGGTGGAGGAGTACGCGCGGCACAACGGCCACGCGGACTTGCTTCGGGAACAGATCGACGGAGCAGTAGGGCTCTGACCGCGCCGCCGCCTGCCGCGCCCCCACGATGCCGTTCGTACGGCGAGCTGTGGAACATGAGGGTCCCCGCCTGAACGTTGCATGGGCCTGCCGCCCTGTCCGGCTGGCTCACCTCGTTGAGGCCGATCGCGATGATCGCGATGATCGCGCGAAAAATTCTGCGCCAGGTCGCAAAGATTGCCCCACCCTGACGCGTCCTTATGCCAACAAAACACGAGAGACGTGCATCTGTCTGATTGCTGGCCAAGTGCACGCTTTGTCATTGTTTGCCAAGAAGAGCGGAGTTCTGGCGGCCGTGAAACCACCAAACATGATCACCATGCCGCTCGTCGTCACCGGGCTGGTGACGGCGGTCACCCAGTTGCGCGGCGAGGTTTCCCGGTGATCGGGGATCCTGCGGGCCGGCGCGCGTTCGACGAGTTCGTGGCGGCACGCTCGCCCGCGTTCATCCGCCTTGCCTATCTGCTGACGGCCGGGGACCAGCACGCGGCCGAGGACCTGCTGCAGACCAGCCTGGCCAAGACAGCGCTCAAATGGCACAAGATCGACGATCCGGAGGCATACCTCCGGCAGGTGATGTATCGCCAGCAGATCTCGTGGTGGCGGCGCAGACGGGAGTACGCCGTCGCGGATCTCCCCGAGCGGCCGGGCGCGGACACGACGCACGATGTCGAGCTCAAGATCCTGATCCAGGACGCGCTCGGAAAGTTGACCTCCAAGCAGCGAGCCGTGCTCGTGCTCCGCTACTTCGAAGACCTGTCGGAGTCGACCGTGGCCGCCACACTCGGCTGCAGCATCGGCACGGTACGCAGCACCGCTCACCGGGCCCTGGCCCGGCTCCTGCAGCTGTGCCCCGAGCTCCACGACCTGTACGTCCATTCCACGTTCACCGCCCGGAAGGAACCTTGATATGAGCACTGACGAGCTGGTGAAAGATGTCCTCGCCGCGGTGGCCGACGATGCCAGGCTGCCGGCCGGCGTGGCGCAGGCCGCGTGGCGGCAGCGCACGCGCATGCGGATCAGGCGGGCGACCGCCACCGCGGCCACGCTGGCCGCCGCCGTCATCGTTGGCGTGATCACGGTGCCCTCCCTCGTCCCTCGCGACGACCCCCAAGTCGCCACCAGCCGGATCGAGGGTGGCATCGCAGCCGATCTCCGCGACCCCACACCGGTGCAACGCGTCGCCGCCGGCCACGTCACGCTCACCGCGTACGCCGTCTGCGAGCCGAGTTGCTCCTGGTACCTCCTCACGCACGCAGGCACGGGCGGCTACACACATGCGCGATGGGGATGGGTCGACGTGGCGCCCTCGGGCCGGACGGCCGCAGTGCTGGACGAGACGCTGCCCGCCCGCCGGATCGGCCTGGTGGACACCACCGTCGCCAGCCTGCGACGCTGGATCGACCTCGGCCGTGCGGTGGCGGGAAGCGTCGTCTGGTCGCCGGACGGAAAGCGGCTCCTGGTGACCACGTACGACCACATCCCCGGCCTGCTCGCCGATCCCGCAGGAAAACCGGACGCACGACAGGTCAGGACCGGTTTCGCCATCGTGGACGTGAAGAGCGGCAAGGCCACCTTCCACAATCTGCCCGGCGACCCGGCCTCCGCCGGCCTGCGCGATGATCTCTTGTGGAGTCGCGACGGCTCGCTGATCTGGGAGAACACCGGCGCCCGGCAGAAACCCCGCAAGTATTACGACCTCACCGGGCGCCCTCGCCCCGGCCCCGCCCACGAGTCCGCGAGCGACCAGCCCGCCGGGCTTTCCCCCGACGGCCGACGCCTGGCCATGGGCGGCAGGAGCGGCTCGGCCCCCTTCGTCGTGGACGTCGATTCCGGCGGCACCACTCTCCTGAAGCCATCGGGTGATCACGTCATCTTGCAGTCGCTGGCCTGGGCCGACGACACGCACTTGATCGCCTGGGCCCAGGACCGCGCGACCGTGGACAGCAGCAAGTCCCGCTACCGCCTGGTGCTGGTCGACGTGACGGGCAAGCAGAAGGTCACGCCACTCACCGGCTGGACCGGCACCCTCAGCCGTCCGAACTGGATGCCCGTACTCACCACCGAACCGTGATTCGCGGTGGCGACGATGCATAGGCGTCTGGCTTTGTAGGTGAGAGTTGAGGCCAGATGTTGGTGGGTTCTGACTCCAGTGCTGTCGGCGACAGTTGATGTCGGTGAGTTTTGACTCCACTGGGGGCCTTTCGGTGGGAGTATCGGGGTGCATCAGCTAGCCCTGGGTGGCTCAAGTGCCCCTTTCGAAGGTCGCGTTGTACGCGGCGATACGCCATGACGCTCGGGTCGAAGGGCTGTCCAGCAGCTTTGGCCGCCAAGTACGGGGTGGGCCGCAGGACGCTGGCGCTAGCGCTGGAGTCGGTGTGGCCGGTGCCGCGCAAGCAGCTTCCGCCGCGGATCTCGCGCCTGGATCCGTTCAAGGCGACGATCGACGAGATCCTGCGGGAGGACCTGGACGCGCCGCGCAAGCAGCGGCACACCGTCAAGCGGGTCTTCGACCGGCTGATCGACGAGCACGACGCCTGGGGCGTGACCTACTCGATGGTCCGCGCCTACATCGCCGTGCGGCGTCCGGAGATCCGGGTGGAGGAGGGCCGGGGGCCGCCGCAGGCGTTCGTGCCGCAGACCCACCGCCCCGGTGACGAGGCGGAGGTCGACTTCGGGGACGTGTGGATCCACCTGGACGGCGTGTCCACCAAGGTGTTCCTGTTCTCGCTGCGGCTGTCGTTCAGCGGGAAGGCCGTGCACAAGATCTTCGCTTCGTGCGGGCAGGAAGCGTTCCTGGAAGGCCATGTCCACGCGCTGGAGGTGCTGGGCGGCGTGCCGCGCGGCAAGGTCCGCTACGACAACTTGCGCGCCGCGGTCAGCCAGGTTTTGGGCCGCACCCGGGGACGGGTGGAAAGTGACCGCTGGACGGCGTTCCGGTCGCATTTCTCGATCAACAGTTTCTACTGCAATCCCGGCATCGAGGGCGCCCATGAGAAGGGTGGCGTCGAGGGGCAGATCGGCTGGTTCCGCAGGAACCACCTGGTCCCGGTGCCGAAGGTCGCCTCGCTGGCGGAGCTGAACGCGATGGTGGAGCGCTGGGATGCGGAGGACGACGCCCGCCGGATCATGCAGCGGGCGCTGACCGTCGGTGAGATGTTCGCCGTCGAGCGCCCGCTGCTGGTGGCGCTGCCGGAGGAGGAGTTCGAGACCGGGCTGGTGTCCTCGCTGCGGGTGGACCGCTACAGCCAGGTCAGCGTGCGCACCAACCACTACTCGGTGCCGGTGCGGTTGATCGGCCGGATGGTGCGGGTCGTGCTGCACGCCTCCGAGCTCGTTGTCTACGACGCGCACAAGGAAGTCGCCCGGCACGAGCGGCTGATCGCCAAGGGCGGCTCCCGGCTGGAGCTGGACCACTACCTGGAGGCGCTGGTCCGCAAGCCCGGCGCGCTGCCGGGGGCGACCGCGCTGGACCAGGCGCGGTCGGCGGGCAAGTTCACCCCGGTCCACGACGCCTGGTGGCAGGCGGCCTGCACCGCCCACGGCGACGCGGAGGGCACCCGGGCGCTCATCTCCGTCCTGCTGCTGCACCGGCACATGGTCCACGAGCACGTGGTGGCCGGGATCGCGACCGCGCTGCGGGCCGGCGCGCTGACCGCCGACGCGGTCGCCCTGGAGGCCCGCAAGTGGGGCGAGGCCGACCAGGACACCCCGCGCCGCCGGGTGGACGGCAGGGCGACGGTGACCTCGCTGACCGAGCGGCGCCTGGCCGCGCTGCCGCCCGATCCCAGGCCGCTGCCGTCGGTGGCCGTCTACGACCAGCTGCTGCGATTCCGCCGGCGTCCCGCCGACGGCCAGGCATACCAGGAAGAGGCACCGTGACCTCCAAGCGCAACCGCGGACTGACCGAACAGGCCGCCGACACCGCCGTGGACCAGGCGTGCCGGATGCTCCGGCTGCCCACCATCCGCTCCCAGTACCCCGAGCTGGCCGAAGCCGCCGGCCGCGACCAGATGACGTATCGCGGGTTCCTGGCCGAACTGCTGCTGTCCGAATGCGACGACCGGGCACGGCGCCGCTCGGAGCGCCGGATCAAGGCGGCCGGTTTTCCACGCGAGAAGTCGATCCGGCAGTTCGACTTCGACGCCAACCCGGTTATCGACGCGGCTGCCATCCACACCCTCGCCAAGTGCGACTGGGTCAAGAAGGGCTTGCCGCTGTGTCTGATCGGCGACAGCGGAACCGGCAAGTCGCACCTGCTTATCGCGCTGGGCACCGAGGCGGCGATGCACGAGTACCGGGTGAAGTACGTGCTGGCCACCAAGCTCGTCAACGAGCTGGTGGAGGCGGCCGACGAGAAACTGCTGGCCAAGACCATCGCCCGCTACGGCCGCGTCGATCTTTTGTGCATTGATGAACTCGGCTATATGGAGCTTGATCGTCGCGGGGCGGAGCTGCTGTTCCAGGTATTGACGGAGCGTGAGGAAAAGAATTCTGTGGCGATCGCCTCCAATGAATCCTTCGGAGGCTGGACCAAAACCTTCACGGATCCAAGGCTCTGCGCGGCCATAGTGGACCGATTGACGTTCGGCGGCAACATCATCGAAACCGGCACCGACTCCTACCGGCTGGCCGCCACCCGCGCCCGCGCCGAACAGCAGGCCGCCCGGGCCGCCGCGGTCGCCGCGGGCTGACGAAGACGGCGCGGGCTGACGAAGACGGCGCCGTCCTACGGGCCGGGCACGTCGGCGTCCTTTTGCCCGGCCGGCGAGGCGTTGACGCGCACGCCCGGGTGCTCACGAGTGCCTCTGATCAGGGACGTCTCGGCGCTTTGTAGGTCGTTTCCCATGAGGTGTGTGATCGTTCCCCGTCAGGCTGGGTCAGCTGCCTCGGAGGCCCCCTTCATCGAGGTGTCCGTATCTGTGGGCCGTGCGGCACTGACCCCAGTCAAACGGCAAGGTCGAACGACTCAACCGAACCCTGCTCGACAACTCAAGAACAAGTTTTCAGGCGTTGCGCGAGCAGTGGCGTGGCTTCGGCGGGATCGATGTCGCAGACCAACAGCCCGGGCCTTCCGTAAGGCTGATGGCTAAGCAGCATGCCGTCCGGCCGCACTACGGCGGATGTCGTGGGCGATCCCGGGCTCGCGCAGTTGACGGCGGCGACGTAGCAATTGTTCTCGGCGGCGCGACATAGAAATGCCTTCTCGTGGAAGGAGTTTCTCGGGTCGGCGAATTCAGTTGGCTGAAACGCGCCGGGCTCTGCTTCGTTATAGTGCGGGTGGAACACTAACTGGGCGCCGTTGCAAACGGCCCAGCGTACCGTCTCCGGATAGCGAAAGCCCTCGTGGCAAATCACGATGCCGAAGCGGAAGCCGTCGACTTCGAATATCCGGCGATCGCTGCCCGCCTCGTATGTGGAATCTTCTGCTGGGTCGAGCTGCACCTTGTCCTGATAACCCGCTCGATCGCCGTCGGGTCGAAGTACGAGCGTGGTCAGACGTGGCTTGTCGGAAACGTACCGCTCCGTACCGAGCACCACGTAGATGTGGCTCTCCCGCGCGGCCTGGGCGATGCGCTCGTGCGCAGCTTCCAAGAAGTTGGCGCTCACGGCCTTACGCGATTGCGGCGGCCATGGGTAGCCCGGCACGTACGCTTCCGGGAAGCACACGATATGCGCGTCGGCAGCAGCAGCGGCTCTGACCGCGCGCTCGGCTCGCACCACGGAGTCTTCTGGATTCTCGGGAATTTCGAGGTTGGCGAGCGCGATGCGAAGTCTTGTCATGCGACTAATTGTGCTGCACAGCCCGGACACCCGAGGGGCGATCCGGCTGCACTGCCCAGCGGCCGGGCCGTCGCCTTCGGTGAATTGTTCGCGCCGCGACCGGCTCCGCCCCACCACACCACGCCGCTCCGGACCACCGCCCGCTGTGATCAACCTCGCCGACAGCCGCACATGCGCCCCGCACCTCAGCCGACCCCGCTGATTTCGTCCCATGGCTTGTCCAAAGCATCATCTGCGGACGGGATGCGCTCGCGAGTCCCAGAGTTCAGAAACAGGCTCTGCCCCGGCACGGGCTCAATCCGTCGCAGCGGGCCCGCCAGGTGGAGTCATTTCTCACCTACAAAATCGGGTCCCCCAGGCACTGGGTGGAGTCAGAACTGACCTACAGGTGGCGTCAACCGTCACCTACGAAGCCAGGCGTCGCGGCGCAGCGTGAACCAGAAGGTCGGCACCGAGTTGGTGCCCGGTGTGACGTCGAGTAGTTCCCAGCCTGGGAACCTGGCGCGGAGCTCGTCGGCTGTGACGCCCGCCGCCCACGACGTGACCTCTGGGATCGGATTGCCGAGCGGCTCGGGGCCGTACCCGAACATCAGCAACCGTGCTCCGGGAGCAGCGCGGTGGGTGAGCCCGGCGGCGTAGGCGTCGCGGCGGTGCAGCGGGACCCCGCAGTAGCAGCTCAGGTCGAAGAACAGGTCGAAGGGGCCCGGTACGTCCAGCTCGTCGAGGCGGGTGGCGTCTCCGTGCAGCAGCCGTACTGCCACTCCCGCCGCCGCAGCCTTCTCCCTGGCCTGGTCGACAGCGCGGTCGATCAGGTCGACGGCCGCCACCTCCCAGCCGTGCCGTGCGAGGTGGATGGCGTTGGTCCCCGTGCCGCAGCCGAGTTCGAGGGCGCGGCCGGGCGGCAGCGCGCCGTGCCCCTCTACCAGGGCGACCAGCTCGGGCGGCGTCACGCCGGTGTCCCACGGTGGCTTGCCGGTGCGGTAGTAGCCCTCCAGTGCGCGGTGTACGGACTCTTCCTCCGGGTCTCGCTGCGTTGAGGCCAGGTCCGGTTTCGGCTTCTGGGTGGCGTTGGGCTGGTCCATCGTCTCCTCCAAGAATCTAGAGTTGAACTCTAGTGACAGACTCTAGAGATATACTCGCAATATGGACAAAGTCAAACGGCCAGACAAGCGAGCCGAGCGCTCACGCCGCACCCGTGAAAAGGTCGTCGAGGCGGCTCGCGAGCTGTTCGTCGCACAGGGTTACGGGGCGACGAGCCTGCAGGAGGTCGCGGACCGGGCGGGCGTGGCCGTCCAGACGGTCTACTTCGTCTTCCGCAACAAGCGCACGCTGTTCAAGGATGTCGTCGACACGTCCATCGCCGGGGACACCGAGCCGGTCGCCACCATGGATCGTGAGTGGTTTCGCGCCGCGTGCGCCGAGCCCACCGCAGCCGGGCAATTGCGCGCGCACGTCCACGGCACTCGCGAGATCCTGGGCCGGGTCGCCCCGATCATGCCGCTGATCGCGGCTGCCGCGGCCACCGACCCCGAGATCGCCGCGCAGTGGCCGGACGGCCCCGACCCGCGTTACACCGTGCAGTACGCAGCGGCCGAAGCCCTGGCCGGCAAGCCCGACACCCGTCCCGGCCTCTCCATCGAGATGGCGGCGGACCTGCTGTTCGGCCTGCTCAGTCCGCAGCTCTACCTGATCTTCGTCCGCGACCGCGGCTGGTCACCGGACACGTGGGAAGAGTGGGCCCGCACCACCTTGACCTCCCAACTCTGCGCCGACCCCGGCTAAGCGGACGGACGTCACGATCGTCCTCCAGCCGCAAATAACACGTCGATCGTTCTCGCCAACCGGGTCGCCTGGGCCCCCGCCGAGTTCACGCACTACCACCGCGCCCACGGCGACACCGATATGCGGATCGTCATTCTCGCGCCATCCCTCGCCCGGCTCATACCAGACCATCCCGCCGTGTTCCTGGCCTCCGGCCTCGCCCGCGAGGTCCTGCTCACCCTGACCGGTCCCGCAACTACGACGACGCCGCGCCTGACTACAGCCGCTCCGCGCGCACGCGCCTCCTTCGAGTCCTCGTCGATGAACTCCGCGAAGCACACGAACAGTCACCGCACCTGCCGGAGCCACGGGACGACCGACTGCAAGGAATTGCCCGGATGCTCTACGAGAAGCCGGCAGACAACGCCTCGCCGGCCGAACTCGGAAGACGATCGGACCCAGCACCCGTTGTGCGAAGCGGCATTTTATGGCCTCTTTCAGCGGCCGGTACGGTCCGGATTCATGGAGTGGAATTTTCAGACGGCCGAAAAACTCGTAGCTGCCTTGCGTGCCGGTGAAGTGACCTCGGCGGAACTGACCGACGAGGCGATCGCCCGTATCGAGCGGGACGACAAGGCGATCAACGCGATCTGTGTGCCGGACTTCGACCGTGCGCGGGCCGCCGCGCGCGGTGCCGACCAGGCGCGCGCCCGCGGCGAGGACCGGCCACTGCTCGGCATTCCGGTGACGGTCAAAGAGTCCTACAACATCGCCGGGCTGCCCACGACCTGGGGCATGCCGCCGCAGGCGAACTTTATGCCGGCCGAGGACGCGGTCCAGGTGTCGCGGCTGAAGGCTGCGGGCGCGGTGGTGCTCGGTAAGACCAATGTGCCGGTGGGGCTGCAAGATATCCAGAGCTTCAACGAGATCTACGGCACCACCAACAACCCGTGGGATCACGATCGCACGCCGGGTGGGTCCTCGGGCGGATCAGCGGCGGCACTGGCGTCCGGGTTCGGCGCGCTGTCCATCGGCTCCGACCTCGCCGGTTCGTTGCGCACCCCCGCGCATTTCTGCGGTGTCTACGCGCACAAGCCGACGCTCGGGCTGGCGGCGACCCGCGGCATGGTCGCGCCGCCGGCGCCGCCGTTGCCGGTCGACCTCGATCTGGCCGTCGTCGGTCCGATGGCGCGCACCGCCCGCGACCTCACGCTCCTGCTCGACGTCATGGCCGGACCGGACCCGCTGACGCACGGTATGGCGTACGACGTGACACTGCCGCCCGCGCGCCACGAGCGGCTCTGCGACTTCCGAGTCCTGGTGCTCGAGGAGCATCCGCTCATTCCGATCGGGTCCGCCGTGCGGGCGGGCGTGAACCGGGTGGCCGACGCGCTTGTCGACGGCGGCGCCCGCGTCGAACGGCACAGTCCGCTGCTGCCCGATCTGACCGAAGCCGCGACGCTCTACATGCAGTTGCTGATTTCGGGCTCCGTTGCGCGTTTTCCCATCGAATCGTACGAGCAGCTGCGGACCCGCGCCGCCGGACTGAGCGCGGACGACCAGCGTCTTGACGCCGTGCGGCTGCGCGCCATGGTGTTCAGCCACCGCGACTGGATGGAGGCGAACAACCGTCGCGAACTCCACCGCCACGGCTGGCGGCAGCTGTTCGCCGAGTTCGACGCCGTGGTGTGCCCGATCACGCCGACGCCCGCGTTCCCGCACGACCACAACCCCAATCCGTTGGAACGGCGCATCGACATCGACGGCGTCGAGTACCCGTACTTCGACCAGCTCGTCTGGGCCGGTCTGGCCACTATGCCCGGCCTGCCCGCCACCGCCATCCCAGCGGGCCGGTCCCCCGAGGGTCTGCCGGTGGGAGTGCAGCTCATCGGTCCGATGTTCGAGGACCGGACCCCATTACGGCTGGCCGAACTGCTCGAGCAGAAGATCGGCGGCTTCCAGATACCGAAGTAGGGCGTACTACCGGGTGTCCGTCGAGAACGAGGTACGGATCACGACGAGCAGACCGCGGATCAGCCGCAGTGCACGTTCCACACGTAGCGCTCAGTTCCCCCCATGTAGCCGGCAAGGTCGATGCACGTGTCCTTGGCTGAGATGTAAACCGGACCCGCGTAGTACTTGAAATACCCGTTGTTCGAGACCCATCCGCCGCTGCCCCCCGCACGGCGGATGGCCACGTCCTTGTAGGTGGACTTTCCGTAGTAGTCGGAGCCGACCCCGTAGGCGAGGGCGCAGTTCTTCCCGTTGCCCGAGTTGTAGTAGAGCTCGAGGGAACCTATCTTCGGACCGCTCTGTGGGATGGCGTAGACGTCGATGCGGCTGTAGCCGGCTCCACATGGGCCGGCCGCGCTCGCCGGCGACGGGCTGATCAGGAAGCAGGTGGAGGCCAGCGCCACACTGGCCAAGGTGACGACACTGCTGCGCGTGCGCATGAAGTTAGATGCTCCCGATTCGTCATATTCGCAGTCCCGGATCGCGTGGAATGCGAGCTGTTCAAGGCGGAAGATCATAATCAACTCCAGGGAACGCCTAACTTTCGGCCGTGTTTCTGGATGCCTAACTGCGTGCGAACGCCCGCCCCCTCAACCCCGGCAGTGCGTCACGCCCACGGGCGTCGCCCCGGTCGCCGGCATCGTGATCCGCTGCGTCAAACGTCCAGGGGTATTTGGTCGGCTGAGGCGGAGGCGGCGGTGGAACCAGCGGGAACGTGCCTGGTGGCGGCGTCGCCAGGCCAGCCAGCGTGCGGCGTGCCACATGTGCACCGCGTGGGTCTCGATATCGGTGCGTGCCAGACACGCGCGGGCGATGAAGTCAGCGGGGTCCCGCAATGAGGCGGTGGCGGTTGGCTCGAAGTTCTTGCCGTTGCGGATCCAGGATCGGCGCCGCGACCGGCGCTTTCCGACCCGTCGTCCCTCTCGTGGGGACAAGCTTGTGCTTCGATGTTGCTTTGCCCGTACATCGCATGAATCGCACGATGAGAGGTCACCCATGCCGGATCTTGACGACCCGACCGCCACGTTCCAGGAGTTCGACCGCGACGGGGACGGATACATCACACGCGAGGAGTTTGCACTCGCTATGAACGCGCACGGCGAGGAGGTCACCGCCGCCGAGCTCGACTCGATCTTCACGGTCTCGGACCAGCACGATGGGGACGTGGACGGGCGCATCTCGTTGGCGGAGTTCCTGGTGGCCTGGAACAAGTGACGGCTCGCTTGCCTACCGTAAACGATCACCCGGTCGCCCCGGTAGGCAGGCAGACCATCGGGCATGGTGGAGACCACAAGCCGGCGCGGTCCGCACCCACCGTAACCTGCGCCTTTCACGGCGACTCGAAGCCGTATCAGGGCCATGTCAGCTCCATGTTTGGTCGCGGGGCCACGATTCTCGGCATGGATACAGCAAGGCCCCCGGCCGACACCCAAGGCGCCCAGCCGAAAGGCTTCGTCGCGAAGCTCCTCGCCGACCGTCACTCCGTCCCGTTCTCCATCGCACTGCACCTGGTGCCCGGCGCGGTCATCGTCGCCGTGTACGCGTTCATCGCCGCCCCCCTGGTCCGGGCGATGAACTTCCCGATCTTCCTGGCCTGGGCCATCGCCCTCGCGGTTGTGCTCTTCCCGCTCCAGCTATTCCTGCTGTGGCTGGGCAAGAAGCAGACCGGCCGCTTCACGATGAAGGGCGTCGTCCACTACCGCGACAAGCCGCTCTCGCGCGGCAAGGTCTTCTGGCTCGGGGCCGCGTGCCTCGTGTGGATGACCGTGGTCTCGCTCTCGCTGACCCCGCTGGACAACATCGTCTACGACTGGTTCTTCACCTGGGTGAACTACCAGGGCGCCGGCCCCGACGGCACCGCCTACCTCCAGGGCTACTCACACGAGCTCGTGATCACCACGCTGCTCATCTGCGCACCGTTCACCGGCTTCACCCTGCCCCTGATCGAGGAGTACTACTTCCGCGGCTTCCTGCTGCCCCGCCTCCCGCAACTCGGCAAGTGGGCCCCGTTCTTCAACACCTTCTTCTTCTCGGTGTACCACTTCTGGGCCCCTTGGACGGTCCTGTCCAAGATCGTCTTCCTCTACCCGGGCGTCTGGCTCGCCTGGAAGAAGAAGGACATCCGCATCTCAATCGCCATGCACCCCGGCTCGGCGCTGCTGATGACCGTGGTCGGCGTCATCGCCCTCGCCTCCGGCGCCTACTCGATCTAAGACCGCCCGAGACGAGGGGTGCCGTCCGGCTGCCGCTCTCCAGACACTAGGGAACTCGGTTACCCCCGCACCGGGACCTGCGAGTTCTTCTGGCGGCGGGCGGAAGCGGATGGTAATCCTGAGTGGTGCCCGATGTACGGCTGAGCACGACCTTCCGCTACGTCCACGAACCGCTGCACGCGGAAGAGGACGCCGTTCCGATGCTCGGCAACGAGGCCTTCGTGGCCGAGCTCAAGCAGCGGTTACGCAAGTCCAGGGGCGGAACGTTCCTCGTCACGGGGTTCCGCGGAGTCGGCAAGAGCACGGTCGTGGCGCGGGCGCTGCACGAGATCGAGCGGAACGGCGGTCCCGGGGAGATCGTCGTCCCGATCGTGTTGAGCGTTGCCCGGCCGACCACGCCTGAGCGATTGCTGTTCGCCGTCGTCCGGCGGGCCTATGAGGCTCTGGCGGATCGCCGCATCCTGGACAAGCTCGCCCCCGATGTGCAACGGGCGCTCATGCTCGCCCACATCCGCACCTCGTACGGGCTCAAGCAGACATCGTCCGACGCGACCGAGAACACCACGACGCTGTCGCTGAGTCTCGGCGAGGCGGCCAAGAAGCTGACGGGGCTGGTGGGGTTCATCGCGCCCGGGTTCGGGATGTCGCGCAAGCGCACCCGATCCATGGCCATGGAGGCATCGTTTCTCACCTACTCCGACACGGACGTCGAGCACGATCTGGGCCGGATCGTGTCACTGCTTGAGATGCCGACGGCACGCAGGTGGTGGCGGCGCCGGCCGGGCCGCCGGATCCACTTGGTGATCGTGCTGGACGAGGCCGACAAGCTGACCGGCACCCCGAAAGGGCTCGACGCCTTCGAGCAGATGCTCAACACGCTGAAGAACGCCCTGACCATGCGGGGCGTGCACTTCCTCATCGTGGCCGGGCCCGATCTGCACGACCTTGCCGTACGGGACGTCAGCCGCGGCAACAGCGTGTACGAGAGCGTCTTCGCCTGGCGGATCTACGTGCCGTGCATGTGGGAGGCCCCCGAACGGCTCCTCGGCACGCTGCTGGACGACACGCTGGAAGAGGACGAACTGCGGCGGTTGACCGGCTACCTCAGGTTCAAGGCACGTGGCGTGCCGCGGCGGCTGTTGCAGGAGTTCAGCGAGCTGGTGATCTGGGATGGCGATCGGGCGTACCTGCGGGTGGAGGGCGTGGACCGCGAGCGCGTGGAGTTCTACGCGGCCATGGAGGAGATCCTGCACGACTACCACCAGGCCAGCGGACAGGAGCGGCTGCTCGCCGTACCCATCGACAAGGATCGCTGGCGCATGGCGAGCTACTACAGCGTCGACTGGGTGCTGCGCACCGACGGCGACGCCTTCACCGTTCAGGACATCCTGCGCGCCGGGCACCTCGACCCCATGCTGCAGGTGGCGCATACGGAGGTGGAGCGGCTGCTGGACCATCTGGTCGAGCGGAGGATCATCGACATCGTCCGGCAGGCGAACGCGCAGTCCACCCTGATCGGCGACGATCCGTCCTCACGGCTCATCAGCTACGCGCTGGCCGATCCGGTACGCCGTCAGCTGCTCGGCCTGGCCCTGCACAGCGAGGCCGAGCGGGCCTCGCTCGACGTGTCACTGCTGGTGTCCCCCGCTCCGGCCGCGCCCGAAGAGCCCCTTCAAGGCGTGATCCGGGTGATCGGCGACCGGTACGACCTGGTCGAGCTGATCGGGCGGGGCGGGATGAGCTCGGTGTACAAGGCGTGGTCCCGTACCGATCACCGGTTCGTCGCCGTCAAGCTCGTCAGGTCCGAGCTCCACGACGCCGAGACCCGGTGGCGCTTCGAGCGCGAGATAGAGGTGGCCCGGCGGCTCGATCATCCCGCGATCGCGCGCACGCTGGACGCCGTGACCGATCAGGGGGACCTCGCCCTGGTCATGGAGCTCGTGGCGGGCCCCACACTGCAACAGCAGGTCGACGAGGACGGGCCGCTGGCGCCGGACGAAGTGACCCGGTTGGGGGCTCGGCTGGCCGAGACGCTGTCCTACATCGCCGGTCAGGGCGTCTTCCGGCTCGACCTCAAGCCCGCCAACATCATCATGAATCCCGACGCCGGGCCGATGATCGTCGATGTCGGCATCGCGAAGAGCGCTCAAGAGTCCGAATCGACCCTGCCCCGGGTCATGGTCGGCACACCGTCGTACATGTCGCCCGAGGGGGTCGGCGGGAACCCGCAGGACATCAGATCGGACATCTTCGCGCTCGGGCTGGTGCTGGCCTTCGCCGCCACCGGCCGTCCCCCCGCCGGCACCGGAAACGTGCAGGACGTGCTCGTACGCATCCTCCACGGCAGGCTCGACTTCACCGGCATCGAGCCGCCGCTGCTCGACGTGGTCAACCGCGCCACAAGCCTCAACCCGGCCGAACGCTTCCAGCATCCCGACGATCTGCGGGCCGCGCTACTGGGGCAACCCACTCCGCCGCCCCCCGAACCTCGCGAAGCTCCCGTCGGATACGGCATCGGCGTCCTGGGGCCGGAGGCCACCTATCCGGAGGTGCCCCTTCCACCGTTACTCGGACAGAGTGGCGACGAGTACCTCATCTACGGCGTGACCTGCCCGAACGGCCACTTCACCAATGGTGAGCGCCGCACCTGTATGGTGTGCCAGGCGGAGCTGGGGCCGTATCCGACCCACCACACCGCAGCCCGTCCCAAGCTGGGCGACCTCGTGCTCGACGACGGCCGCGAGTTCCCCCTCGACCGGAGTTACGTCTTCGGCAGCGGGGCGAGGAACTACGCCGACCCGCAGCATCCCACGGTCGAAGTGCTGGTGGACGGCATCGATGAGCAGCACCTGGCGATTCAGGTGGACGGCTGGAATGCCTACGTCTACGACTTGGACTCGGTGAGCGGGACGGCGATCAGGTTCACCGAAGGCGGAGAGTTCCAGAATCTCCCGCCCGGCGCCGCCGTGAGCCTGCATCCCGGGCTGTCGGTCCGCCTGGGCGGCAAGACGACGGTGACCTATCGCGGACGCACGGCCTGACCGCCGGACGCCTATCGCCTCACGCACGGAACGTACGGGTCGGAACGTGGCGGTGTTCGGTGCCTATGGGCACACCGGGCGGTTCGTGGTCGCGGAGTTGCGCGAGCGCGGATACGTACCTCTGCTCCTCGGCCGTGACCAGGGCAAGCTGCTGGAGCTGGCACTAGCGCAGGACCAGCCGGGGCTTGAGGCGCGGCAGGCGTCTGTCGACGATCCGGCCTCGCTCGACCGCGCTGAACGGCGCGGCCGCCGTGATCAACTGCGTCGGGCCCTTCGCCAGGCGGGATCGCGCAGCGCTCAGCACTCGATCTCCTCGAAGCCGGGATGAACTGCTCGCACGAGGACATCACGACCTGCCCGAACTACCGGTCCCACCTCGCGGGGGCGGCACCGGCAGGGGCCCAATGTGTTGCTTTCTGATCACCTGAGGGGTATCACTGTTCGTGGTCGCCGGGGGTGTAGCGGCTCCAGGGGCTTTCGGCCGCAGTGGCGAGTCGAGTGGTGGCGGTGGTCTCCGTCGTAGCCGAGCACGCGGGCGACCACGGGTGCGGGGGGCCGTAGAACGAGCTGGCGAATCACCGTTGGCTGTACGCGCGACCGCGCATGCGTGGCCTAGCCCGTCATTGTGAAAGCTACTTGGCGGTGCGTGGTATGACGATGAACTCGTCCGTGTCAGTGATTTTCCTGGCGGGACAGCCTGGCTGCGAGGGGAGCACTACGACTGGGGCGTCCATTGTGCCGCCCACGGCGACGCCCTCAAGAACCCTGCCCCTACAGGGATCTTCCCCAGACGCCGGTACGACGATCTGAACACTGGTCGGAGTCTTCACAGCCATAGAAGCAGTCGGAAGCGTCTGCAGCCCCAGGAGAAGCAGAAAGCTCGCCCCGAACGGTACGCCCACCCACTTCATGCCCTTTGCCAATCGTTCGTAGCGCTGCCGAGTTTCGAAGGCAGCCGCAGCGTCCACGACGCGCTGAGCGCGTCTTTCAAGGTCGAGAGCAAGAGTCGCCAACGCTGCCTTGTCTACAGGGTTTCCTAGATCGTACTTTTGTGTGCCTATTTGTATCTTTTCTCCCGTTTGGGGCCGCATTGATGCATCGTGGGCCCTGGCCATGTCGCTGGCGAGCTGCCAAACAGCATCCTGAGTAGTCCCCAGTAAGTCCGTACGGCGCGCGGCAACCAGATAAGAGATGAGCGCGGACGTGGGTTGCTCAACACGCCGATCCGGAAAATTGCTGTTGTCCGCACGGTCGAGTTCGGCAAGCTCACCGATGCTTCGACGAGGCACGGCCAGAACCGCCGCCGCACTGTAGAGCACCCATACGGCGCTGGCCAGGGCGGCGAGGAACCCGAGCAGAGCCGAGACAACCGCCAATGGCCCGACTTCGGTGAGATCCGAAACGCTTTGTAACGGAATCGGGACAACTAATATGGCGACCACCGAAGCGCTGCATCCCACCAACCACCGCGCGGCCACACGCAGGTCGGCGACGTAGGACACGTCGCTCGCCGCCGACTGGGTCGGCTCAGCGGCAGGGATGCTCATGGTCAAGTCCTTGTCTGTATTGCGGTCTCGGGTCGCATCGGAAGGGGAAATGTAGTACAAAGGTACTACGCAGATTTGCTGGGATGTCCTATGACCGCTGAGAAGCCACAGGCAAGTCGAGGAGACGTGCGTATTTACAAGATGCGCGACCTCAATCAGAGAACGGCTGAAGTGATACAGGAGATTAACGACTCCGGCGAGCCTGCGATCATCACCCGTCACGGCAAGTTCGTGGCCCTCATCTCTCCTTTGCTCAACAAAGGCCTGGAAGGCGAGCTGATCGCCCGCTACCTGGAACGGGTGGCCGAGGAGGGCGAGCAGGAGCCAACTCGGGCCGACAAGGATGTCGAAGCCGGCGATCAGCTGACGGAAGACCTGGCAAGGCGTCTTGGCATCGACTGGCCTTGACTATGCGCCGAGTGATTCCAAGTCCGAGTTGTGCAGCACGCGCATGATGTAGAAGGCTATATGCCCACCCTCTGAATCGCGATACTCCTGTTCGGTGGGCTCGCGGTATACCAAGTAATAGTCGGACGATTCATCGCAAGCGCCTGGGGCCCCCGAGGCAGGAGTCGCGCGCCGCCACGCCATCCTCCCTTCGCGGCCACGGACCCACCCCTCGTCGGAAGAGTTTTTGCGCGGCGGGAAGCGGAGGTCTTCCTCCGCCGTTTTCAGAAGCCCGCGCAGGACAGCCTTTTCCCCAATTCCCATTAGATCGGCACTCGCCATCCCGTGCCACAGGGCTCTGGACACTTTCCCTCCCCGACTGCCAAGACTTTTCTTGTGGCTGCCCAGAGCGTGTGGCCTATCGCATCCTGTGTCGCAGCGACCTCCTCAGACCTCTGGCTACTCACCCGCGAAGCGCTCCTGTCGCACGCACGGGTCATCTCTCCGCATCAGGCCCCGTGATCAGCATCACACTCCGTCAGTTCAGCTTCCATGCAAGGTAGCAAAACGCTACGTTGCATCGCATAACATACCAGAGGGTCAAGAACCGGTGCACAACCCGCCACGCCGGGAACGTGGGCGGATGTCTGCGCTGATGGTTGGGGCCATCAGGCAGTCAGGAGACCCCCAAGCAGGTTGGGGTAGCGTGGGCTCGTCACGTTGCGCGCTGCAAGCAGGCAAGCCATGTGCGACTACGGAAGGTGAGGTGCAGTGCGGTGGATCAATGCGGCCCTGTTATCCAGGGAGCACTCCTCCGGAGGAGGCTGGCGGAGCTACGCAAGCAACGCGGTCTGACCCAGGACGACGTCGCCAAAGCTCTGGAATGGCACACGTCTAAATTGATCCGGATAGAGGGCGGACGGACCGGAATATCAAAGGTTGATCTAGACGCGCTGGGGCGTCTCTATGGCGTCACCGACCCTGCTTTTATGGACGAACTCCACAGACTGAATCAGGGAGCGCGCGCCAAAGCGTGGTGGAGCGACTTCAAGAATGACACGAGCAATGCCTATCTGGCCTATGTAGGATTCGAAGCGGGAGCATGCGTAATTAGGCAGTTCCAGCCCCTGGCCGTCCCCGGGCTACTGCAGACACAGGCCTATGCGGAGTCTCTCGCACACGCTGAACATGATACGGACGCCCTTGATAGATTGGTCAGGCTCCGCCTCATGCGCCAGGTTAAGCTGAGGCAGCGCTCGACTCCCCCGCGCGAGATTTTCGTGCTCGACGAAGCGGTAGTTCACAGACACGTCGGGGTACGTCGCAATCGCACTATTATGCCGACACAGCTTCGTCATATGGTGAGTGTTGCGGAGGGCAGCGAACACATCGATATCAGGATCGTGCCTTTCAGTGCGGGGTCCCACGTCGGTATGCTTCGCGGCGCTTTCACCTTGCTCGAGCTCGATAGCGGGCTGGGCGAGTTGCTGCACATCGAATGCGGTGATCATCATGAGACGGTCACCGGCGAGGATTCGCGCATCTCCGACGTCCGCGCCGATTTCGAGGCCATCCTCGAGGAGGCGCTGAGCCCGGACGAATCGCTTTCGTTCATCACCGACGTCGCTGACGGCATGCGATGAAGCTGACCCGCTCTCGCACTCGAGTACCATCGGCTGACCTTGCCACCAATTTGAGCAGCTCTGTACGATCTTGACTGGCCGGGCTATTCTCAGTACGACATTGGAGGATAGCTTGATGACTCAAGGTCCTGGCGATCCGCCCGAGCTGACCTGGTGTAAGAGTTCCGCGAGTTCGACGGGCGAGTGTGTGGAGGTTGCGTTCGGCCCAGTATCTGCTTACGTCCGGGACTCCAACTCGCCTGACGGAACCGTCCTTGAGTTCAGTCGTTCGGACTGGGTCGCCTTTGTGATTGGCGTGCGAAGGGGAGAGTTCGACTGGCCTTGAGCCGCGCCCCCATACTCACCGCATAGGAAACGTCACCCTCCGACAGATGGGTCCAGGATGTTCCCGGCCTGAAATCGGCCACGTCGGAATACCTTTTGAGAGTTAACGATTCATGGTTTCGAAATCCACCAAGGACTCTCGCCCCAACCAGGGCCTGGAACCCGCGAGGTCCACCACCCCGACGCGGTCGCCGAGACAAGATCCTCAGTGCCTTCTAGGGTTTTCTCAAAAGTGTCCATGGTGAGTCCCCGATACAGATCGGGGACTCATGCTGGTCTTGGGCGGCAAGTGCGCCCTGCACGACCTGCGCCGCCTGATCGGTACGTCGACCATGCAGACGCTCCTGCACGACTACGCCACCGCCCACTGGTACGGCATCTCCACAGTGACCGACTTCAAGGCCGCCGCCCAGGCCGCGACGACGGTTGACCTGACGTCGTTCTGGACCACACACCGCATCTAACTTTTCGCGGCTACGTACTGAAACCGAGAAGCACGGCTGGGTCATGGCCGGCCCAGCCCGCTTCACGTTCGCCGCGGTCGGCTCAGCTTGGCTAGCCAAAGATCTGATGACACGCCTGGTTGCGTACGCGGAACTCGGGGAGAGAAGGCGGGAACAGCTCGTCGCACTTCCCGGTGATCAGCGATGCCGCTCCCTCCTCGCTGCTGCCACTCGGACCGATGTGCTCGGGCTCTCTAACACGGTCAACGTGGATCGTTGTCTTTCTGCGCGGGGCCGCCGGGACGCTCTCACGCCGCTGCCGCGGCACAGCCGGGACCGCTGATCGACGAAGGCTCCCCGACGACATCGCCTTGTTCTCCGACACCTTGGGACTTGAGCTGAACGTCGCCGAGGGCGGCGTCCGGGACGTGGGGCTGGGTCTGGGCGTGGGTGAGAGCGGCGAGGTGACCACCGTGCGTTCAGCAACCCTCGGGCGAGCCGTCGGTATCGAGGCGGCCCTCATTGAAGGCGCGGCGCTGTCAGTACCCCACGACGATCGCCCTGGTGGGACCGGGGTGGAGTACCTTCGCCAGCTGAGGGAGCTGGGGGAGTCCGATGCGGCGAAGAGCCGAGGCCGCTCCCAAGGCGGCAGGCCGTACGGTGGCCGCCTCATCGCGCGCGACTCTCCGGGAGACGGATCGATGCTGTCGTGATCATCGCGCATGGTCCTCCTCCTTCATCCCAGAGTGACGCAGCGTGGCGATACCTGGCGGGCACGACGCGGTACGGCGGCCGTATCGGCGCGGCGGCCAAGCAGCCCCAGGCCCAGGCCCAGGCCCAGCAGCGCGAGCGGCGATCGCCGTAGAGAACGTCATAGGCACCGTCGACGCTGGAAACGTCCCCTGAACGCGACCCGCGAGAAACGATCACAGCGTGTGGTCGAGCCGGATCAGGTCCACCGGCGCAGGCCGTTCGCAAGTGCTCGCGATGTTCACCGCCGCGCCGGAGCGTGCCGAGGTCAGCAACGACTCCATGATGTCGAGCACGTGGTAGGCCAGCGATCCACCCGTACGGGGCTCTTCGTCCGCCGGGGGTCGACACGAAGTCGGCCAGCCCCACGCCGCGCCCGGCCCCGACATAGCCGGCCGAACTCAGTCAGCAACCCTCGCTGCGAACCAGTCGAGAACAGCGACGATGACATCGAAGACCGCCACGTTGGCCAGCTGGGTGTTCTTGATCGAGGGGTAGAGCTCCAGCTTGGCCACAGGGATGTCTACACCTGGCGCGTCGTTGAGCCGCTGCCGTAGCTCCTCACGCAACGCCGGGTCGTCGAAGGGCGGCCGCTTCTTGAGCGTCCCGAAGGGGATCTCGACGGTCCTGGCATAGAAGCGAATGACGTTGATCGACTTTCCATCGATCTTAATCACCGGAGCGCAGGAGGCGCCGGCGGCAGTGCCGTACTGCACCTCGCCGCCGCGTGCTCGCCAGTGCCCCAACACCCTATGGACCGCACCGGCGGCCTGCGGGCCGCTCTCCTCGTTGAGCTGGCGCACAAAGCGCTGTTCATGCTCACCGACGATCTCAAGGTCCGTGTCATGTTCCCCCGCCAGTTCTGACTCGGCCAGATCCTGGGCGGCGGGCAGGCCGAGCAGTTCGGCGAGCTCGCGCACGCTGACGTGCTGGTCGGCGACCGCGCGGCCGGACTCGTCGAGCGTGATGCCCTCGGCGCGCAGGACATCACGGATATCGCGTTCGTCGTCCGCGTCGATCCATCGGAAGCCTTCGGACACCTGCCCGGATTTGGTGAGCACCCGGTGGGCGTTGAGGGCCTGGACTGTGGCCAGGTGCACGCCCACGGGCACCGCGTGCGAGCCGATCAACTCGGCCAGATCCGAGTAGGAGGTCCAGGTGGCGGGCGGCAGGGCTGCCAGCGCGTTGTGCAACAGGGTCCAGTCGCGGGAAGCGGCGCTGCCCCGGTTGGTCTCCTCGGGGCCGGGCCAGAGGGCGATCGCCCGCTCGGCCAGCCGGTCAGCGCGAGCCAGGATTTCGGCTTTGCCCCAGCGCTCACAGGCGGCGATCTCCTGGTTCATCACCAGACCGCTCTGTCCGAGCTGCGTACGCTTGGTGGTGAACGAATTGTTGCTCAGCTCGGAGTTGTAGCCGCTGAGGGTGAGGTTGCCAAGGGTGTGTACCAGCTGCCGGTGCAGCAGGTCGGCGGCATCGCCCTCACCGGACAGCTCGTTCAGCCAGTCGGCGGTCATGGACTGCGGCAGGACATGCTCGATGGTGATCCGCTTGTCTGCCAGGTCCACCCGTTCCTTGCTCCCCAGCGATTCCTCGAGGCGGCGCAGGACCAGCTTCTGCTGGGCCGTACGGCCCTGCCAGTAGAAGGCACGGCTGCGGATCTCCTCGCGCAGTTGTGCGTCGGACGGCCAGTACAGGCGGGCCGGTGACAACGCGGCCCGCACCGCCTGCGGCACCTCATCCTCAGCGGTCAGCTGTACGGCCAGCCGCTGGAAGATGCGGTTCAGGTTGCTGGTCGTCACCCCGGCGATCAGGCGGCGAACCAGAAAGCTCTCGACGTACGACAGCGCCTGGGCCGCCTCCTCGTCGGTGATGAGATCGTCCTCGCGGAACTCCAGCAGCCGCATCGCCAGCGGGTAGGCGGTGGAGGCCTGCCATTCCTTGAGGAAGCGCAACCGCGCCGCGACCAGCGAATCGCCATCCGGGTTGAGGATCTGCTTCAGGTGCCGGGCACGGCGGTGCAGATCCTTGACGTACTGCTCGACCTTCGCCTCGTCGCCCGCCAGCTCCAGCAGGAGCTGCTGGTGGCCCCGGTAGACGGCGTTGTACTGGGCCTCATCGCCCTCCTTGAGGACCAGCACCAGATACATCAGCTGTTCCAGCGCCTTGGGATCGAGCAGGTCCTGGGTCGGCTTCCAGTAGTCGTCGTAGACGTGCTGGCCGAGCGTGGGAAGGCACATGAACACGTAGTTGCGGATCAGGTCGACCTGGCTGAGCCGCATCCCCGTGTTGTTGATCGACTCGAAGATGCGAAAGGCGTTGTCGTCCTTCTCCACCAGGATCTGCACCAGGTTGAGCCGGTCCAGGAGCACGGTCTCCACCCGGTCGATGTCATGCGGATCGGCCGGGTCGTCGAACTCCACCAGCATGGTCTTGAAGAACTGGTACGCGTTGCCGACCAGACTGTCGGTCTTACCTTCCGGCACCCCGTCGACACAGGCCTTGAACGCCGCCCGGTCCCCCTGCGTGGGCAGCAGCCGGTAACGCATCTCGCCACGCTGGAACTTGTTGATCAGATGCAACTCGTCGATCCGTTCCCGGTGTCCCGGGTCCTCGGCCACCAGGTGGTCGCGAATCGCGCAGAGCGCCAGCATCAGTGTGGTCAGCCGCTGCTGGCCGTCCACCACGATCCATTGAGACCGGCTCGGCGCCAGCTCTGGCCCCGGGGCCAGCACCACGGACCCCAGGAAGTGGCTGGGGGCGTCCTGCCGTCCCTCGGCCAGGACGTCGACCTGGGTCTTGAGGTCGGCCCACAGCTGGACGAGTTGTTGGCGTTCCCATGTGTATTGGCGCTGGTACAGCGGGACCAGGAGTTGTTGGTCTCCCTGAATGAGCTTGCGAAGCGTGGTCTCGTTGGCCTTCACGCTATCTCCCCTGACTCCCGGGTATATGCGACCAGCCGAGAAGTATGGTGGCCACTCCAAATAGGTCAACTCGATGGCGAAGGTGTGGACAAACCAGCTGCTATGACGTGCTCTTCTCGACTACACCTACAACATCAACCGGAAGTAACCATCGCCACACCAACTGCATGCGTTACGCCCTCAGTAGCGAAGTAACTGACATGCCGTTCAGCCCCGATTAGCAGGGTGGCATTCGGGCCTACAAGGCGTAGGGCGATCCACGGCGACCTGTGTTCTGCCGGGCCTGTCCAGGTCTACTGGACGCTCGACCCAGCGACAGCAACCCCCGACACGAAACCATCCTCGTCCTAGAACCGTCGAAGACGGCGACTATTCAGTCACCCCATGGGCGCTCCCTTCCTGCTGGTGTGGGGATCGGCGCCGCGACCGGCGCTTTCCGACCCGTCGTCCCTCCCGTGGGTAGAAGCTTGTGCTTCGATGTTGCTTGCCCGTACATCGCATGAATCGCACGATGAGAGGTCACCTATGCCGGATCTTGACGACCCGACCGCCACGTTCCAGGAGTTCGACCGCGACGGGGACGGATACATCACGCGCGAGGAGTTCGTACTCGCTATGAACGCGCACGGCGAGGAGGTCACCGCCGCCGAGCTCGACTCGATCTTCACGGTCTCGGACCAGCACGATGGGGACGTGGACGGGCGCATCTCGTTGGCGGAGTTCCTGGTGGCCTGGAACAAGTGACGGCTCGCTTGCCTACCGTAATCGATCACCCGGTCGCCCCGGTAGGCAGGCAGACCTGGTAGTACCGGCGCACGTACTCCGGCCGAACTTCCACAAGACAGGTGTCCTGTCTCGTTCACATGAGGCGGGCACGCACCCTGACCTGCGGTGCCTCAGGTTAGATGAGACAAGTCGGAACGGCACCGTCTCACTGATCATGAGGCAAGGCCCTGCTTCGTACGTCGACAAGCCGGTCATCGGTTGTCAACGGCCAAGTGCGTGTGGGTCTGGCCCACTTTCCGTGATCAGTAACCGTGCAGCACGCGGATGCGGAGAAGGTCGGGGTTGGCTCGTCCG